>JBAVZT010000001.1:0-1919 GCA_049588955.1 Rhodanobacteraceae bacterium
GTCGCAACTTTCGCCAATGAGCTGACCGGACACCTGATGAAGGACGCGGCATCGGCGCAGAGCAACAGGAGTTTCGAACGTGCGCTGACGCTGGCCGAGGTCGCGCTGCGAGTCAATCCTGAAGACAGCGAAGCAAAGTCATTGCTGGCCGCGGCGCAGGCCAGGCTCGGCGCGCGGCGCAGTGCCATCGCGTCGCAACTCAACATCGCCCGGCAATCGCTGGCCAACGGCAACCTGCTGCCTCCCGGCAAGGACAACGCCAAAGATGTGCTCGAAGCGCTGCTCAAGGCCGACCCGACCAACGAGGACGCACGCGCGCTGCTCGCATCGCTGCCGAAAGCGATCGTCGACACGGCAACGGCGGAACTGCAACGTGGAAATCTGGACGACGCATCGACACTGCTGACCAGCGCGACTGGGTTGTACCCGAACAATCCCGAGTTCAAACACGTCGCCGGAGAAATCGCGAGCGCGCGGCAACAGCGCCAAACCGCCTCGGATGCGCGCGCGCGCATGCAGCGCATCGCCGATCTCATCTCCGAACGCCCGATCTCGCTCGAGCACGCGAAGCTCATCGCCAACGATCTGGCCGCGGCACGCCGCGACAAGCAGGACACGGCGGCGCTGGAGCACAACCTGACCGATGCGCTGGCTGCCGACATCAAGGAAGCCGATACGGTCGATGCCGTCAATGCCGCGCTCGCGTCGGCGCAGGCAGTAAGCAACGTACTCGGCGCACGACCCGCGCTTGATGCAATCGCGAACGTGGGTGGCAAGCGCTGGGCCGTGTTGCAGCAGCAGCGCAGCGAGGAACTGGAAGCGCAGAAAGGCGAGCTGGTCATCAATGCGCTGCCCTGGGGCACCGTCGAGAAGGTGCTCGATGCCGATCGCAAGCCGATGCAGCTGCCGGCGGATCACGATACCCCGCTGCGACTGAAGCTGCCCGCCGGCAGCTATTACGTCACCATCACGCATCCGGGTATCAGCAAGGGAGTCTCGCTGTTTGCGCGGGTCAAGGCGAAAGACACCATCAAGACCGTTGCGCGTTTTCAATCACTGACTGCGGACGCTTATCTGCGCCATGCCGGTCTCTAGCGTGGCTTCGGCCGGCACTCGCGACAACGGCTTCACGCAACGCCGGCGAAGCGCACTGACGCGCCTGTGGAAAGGCGTCGCGATCGTGCTCGCCTGCGCGTATCTGGGAACCGCGCTGGCCGACTGGCGCGACGATTATGCACGGGGTCTCGAAGCGATCCACGATGGAAAGTGGTCGGAAGCCAGGCGCTACATGCAAAGCGCGGTTGCCGGCAACGCCACGCCGGCCAAGCGCGTGCGACTATACGGCCAGCGTTACGAGACCTACGCGCCGCAACACTACGCGGGGCTTGCCGCCTACAAGCTCGGGGATTGCAGCGCTGCGCTGCGTTACTGGGATACACCAGCGGCCACGGCATTTTCCGCCAGCGCTGCCGATCTTGGCGCGGCCGAAAGTCGCGCACGCAGCGATTGCGCGGCACGCAATGTTGCAAGCGCCCAACCCCCAACGCCGGCAACATCGCCATCGACCACGTCGACCAGCCCGACTGCAACGCCCCCCGAACCGGTACCCAAGCCGTCCAGCAAGTCTCCCGCCGTGGTTCGGACGCCACCGCACAGGCCGGCTCCCAAACCCGCGGCGCAACCGCCGCGTCCCCCGAGCCCGACCGAAATTCTGCGCCCCCTGCTGGATGCCTATCTCGCCGGCAAGTATTCCGAGGTTATCCGGCTTTCGGGACAGGTCCAGGCCGAAGGCACGTTGCGCTGGCATGTGGAGATCCTGCGTGCCGCCGCAGCCTACCGGGAAGCCGGACTTGGCAACGATGACGCACTTGCGGTCGCGCGCGCCGCCGCCGGCGAGGCACGCAAGGCCGATCCGCGCC
>JBAVZT010000002.1:0-18778 GCA_049588955.1 Rhodanobacteraceae bacterium
GATGTGGGGGTCGGCCGTGTCGATTCGCTACCACAGCGGCGTTCATCCACGGGCAACCTATAGCCGACGAATCGGCAAGAGTAGGTCGCCCGCACCGCGGGTGCCCGTCGGACCCACGGCTGACGACGATGGCCGGGTGATGGGTCGTGCCGAATCCGCGTCGAGGTGCGCACCCCGTCTCACCGGGTCGGCCGAATGATTGAAGCCCAGCCGGACCCTACACTCCGAAATCCGCCGCAAGGCCCGGCTGCCGGGCAAATTGGCTGAGCCCGGGCTTGTCGCATCCGCAACGGTATTGCGTATGCACTGCGTGCGGGCACGGCGATTGGGCGATGCGCCGCGTGAACACGAGGCCATCACCATGCAATACACGCGCAAACTTCTCGCTGCCGGATTGCTGGCGCTCATCGCATGCGCAGTTCCGCCACCCGCAGCAGCCACGCTGACCACCATTTGGGTCGGCGCCGGTGCACAGTGCGACACCTCGAGTCTGGTGCTCGCCATCACCGAGGCTTCCACCGCCGGCGGCGACAACACCCGGATCAATCTCGCCAACGACCAGAGCTATCCCGGTTTCAGTAATCTCGCTCTGGTCAACATCAACGTCGAGATCGATGGCGGCTACGCGCATTGCCGCGATACAGCACCGAACGGAATTACAGCCATCGTCGGCCGCAGCGACGGCAACGTCATGAGCATGTCCTCCGCAAACGGATCGCGTCAGGTAACCCTGCGCGACCTGGATATCCACGGCGGCGACAACGCCGGCGCCGGCGGTGGGCTCAGGATCAGTGGCGGGGTAAACGCCGTCCTCGACAATGTGCACATCCACGACAACGATGCGCTCGCCGGCGGTGGCATCTATATTGCCGCGAACGGAGATACCCGGCCAAGCCTGCTCGTGACCGGAAACAGCTTTGTCAGCGACAACACTTCGACCTACGATGGTGCCGGCATCGATTGCACGCTGAGTGACATCGTGCTGGGCGGCGCGAACGTCAACACCAACCGCACCGGCGAAACCGGTGATGGTGGCGGAATATATCTGGCCGGATGCACGATGCAATCGGCCGGCTCGACCAGCCGTGCCAACATCTTCTCCAACAACGTTGCCCGTCGCGGCGGTGCCATCTATGCCGATACCGGCAGCACCGTCGATCTTGGTCAATCCGGCGGCCTCGTCCGCATCAATGCCAATGAAGCGACTTCGGCCGGCGGCGGCCTCTTTCTCAGCGGTGCAGCGACCCGGATTACCGTGGCCGCCACGAGAATCAGCGAGAACGCATCGGATGGTACCGGTAGCGGCATCCTCGCCGGTGGCGGCGTTTTCGTCACCAACGGCGCGCTGTTCGAACTCGATCGTGGCGATCGCGACGAGGTCTGCTCCGGCCCTTCGCCGTGCGCCGAACTGGTCAGCAACCAAGCCAGCGCAGGCTCGGAAGCATATGCGTTCGATGGCGGCCGCGTACGCTTGAACAATTGCGAGATCGACAATTCCGGCTTCGATGCCGAAAGCGTGCTCGGCGGCAACGGCAACGGCAGTTCGATCACGCTGAACGGCGTGCTCATGGATCGTTTGGTGGCCATGGCCGCCGTGCGGCTGGAAAGCGGCGCCGTGGCGATCGGCTCCAACCTGACCGTGGCCGGCAACGACGTCGGCAGCGACTTTTTTCTGAATGGCCCCAACACCTCACTGAACCTCCAGAACAGCATCGTCTGGGATTCCCCGGCGATCGCCGTCGAAGGGTCGGGCAGCGTATTCAGCCTGAACAACAACAGCTTCGACCCGGCCACCCTCCCGGGCCTGGATTTTGATCCCGGCTTTGCCGATCCGGACCACCACGACTTCCATCCGCGCGTCGATTCGCCGGATGTCGATGCCTACACACCCATGGCCTACGTTCCTTCGTTCGATCTGGATGGAAACCCGCGGCCGTTCGATCTGCCGGTGGACCATGGCGGTATCTTCGATCGCGGCGCGTACGAGCTTGGCGATGAAATCTTCGCCGACGGTTTCGACCCATGATCGAGCTGCGTTCCGGTTCGCGCCGCAAGGCGCACAACCAATCCAAAGCCGGGAGCTGGTGACCCACTCGGCAAGTCAGCGGCGGCGCGCCCGACGCTTGCCGGACTTGCTTGGCGGATGCGGTTTTGGCACGGCGTCGCGTGAAGCGTAGTCATCCGCCTCGTCGAGCAACCACGTGCGAAACGCAGCGAGCCCCGCGTGTTCCGCCGAGCGCTGCGGGTAGACGAGGTAATGCGCGAATTCGGCCTTCAGGGATTGGTCGAACAACGTCAGCAACCGCCCGGCCTCAACCATCGGCCGGATCAGGCTCATGCGCCCGAGTGCAACACCGAGACCTTCGACGGCCGCGCGTTGCAGGGTTTCCGAGTCGTCGAAGCTGGCGACAAACCGCGCCGGCGCGGTGCCGCCGAAGTGGGCGAACCATTCACTCCAGCGACTGCCCGGTGCGCCAAGCAGCGGAAAGCGGCCGAGAGTCGACAGACTCGGTCGGCCGCAGCGCGCTATCAGTTCCGGGCTCGCGCACGGGGTAACGTGGTCGTCGAACAGATGCACGACCTGCAATCCCGGCCATTGTCCAGGCCCATAGCGCAGCCCGGCGTCTATCGCCGTGTCGCGATCGAAATCGACCAGGGTGGCATTCGACTGCAGATTGATTTCCAGTTGCGGCTGCGCGGCGAGAAAGCGCGGCAACCGCGGCACCAGCCAGCTCGATGCGAACGAGGGCATCACGGTCAGGGTCAGCACGTCATCGCGGCGCGCACGATACGGGCGCAACGCGTCATCAAGCGCATCGAAATGCGAGGCAACACGCTGGTACAGGCGCTCACCGTCCGTGGTCAGCTTCACGCCGCGTGCGCTGCGGCCGAACAGTCGCAATCCGAGGCGCTGTTCGAGACCACGGATCTGGTGGCTGAGCGCGCTCACGGTCAGGTGCATCGATTGCGCGGCATGGGTCAGATTGCCCTTGCGCGCGGCCGTGACAAAACCCTGCAGGGCATGAAGCGGTGGACGGTTCATTGTGAAATTGATTCAAGAGGATGTTGCAAACATGTCGCTTTTCAACGGGTAATTGTGCGCTTATCTTGCATGCCACTCAACTGAATGGAGGCAACGCAATGAACCCGTTTACCGACCTTCTGTTCCTCAACGGTCATATCGTCAACCCGGCTCTCGCGCGCGCGCTCGCGTCGCCGCGCACGAAGCAAGCGCTTGGTCCCACCGCCGCGCCGGACAGTGCTCGGGATCAGGCGGCGCGGGTGCCCACCACACCCGGCTGGAGTTTGCGATCAAGGAGCGAACATCCCTTCAAGGGACCGATGTATCTTGACGGCCTGGAAGCCCCTGGTTTGCTGTCGATGCGGCAATCCGAAGCAACGTTCGGATCGGTCTACGGCAATCGACCAGTCTTCGAGCACGCTTTTGGAACGCCGCTGAACGAAGCAGCGTTGGCGGCACCGTTTCCCGTCGCCGCAGGGAAGCAGCGGTTACTCGATCGTTGTGCGTGAACCCGGCGCCAACAGGGCGTCCAGCGCGGTGTTGAGCGTCGCGCTCGGGCGCATCGCCTGACGCGTCCGCCCCAGGTCCGGACGGTAATAGCCGTCGATGTCCACTGCCCGACCCTGCACACCATTGAGTTCGCCAACGATTTTCGCCTCGTTCTTGCGCAAGGTTTCAGCCAGTACGGCAAACGACTTTTTCGACACGGGATCCTCATCCTGCGCAGCCAGCGCCTCGGCCCAGTACAGGGCGAGATAGAAATGGCTGCCGCGATTGTCGAGTTCGCCCACGTCGCGCGAGGGCGACCTGTTTTCATCGAGCAAGCGCCCAGTCGCGCGGTCGAGCGTGTCGGCAAGCACCTGCGCGCGTGCATTGTCGAATTGCTGCGCGAGATGTTCGAGCGATGCGCCGAGCGCGAGGAATTCGCCGAGCGAATCCCAGCGCAGATGGTTCTCGTCGAGGAACTGCTGCACGTGCTTGGGCGCCGAACCGCCCGCGCCGGTTTCGAACAGGCCGCCGCCGGCCATCAGCGGGACGATGGAAAGCATCTTCGCACTGGTGCCAAGTTCCATGATCGGGAACAGATCGGTCAGATAATCGCGCAGCACGTTGCCGGTCACGGAAATCGTGTCCTTGCCCGCGCGAATGCGCTCGAGCGAAACGCGCATCGCCTCCTCGGGGGCGAGCGTACGAATGTCGAGACCAGTGAGATCGTGGCTCGCAAGACAGCGTTCGACCTTGGTGATGATCTCGGCGTCGTGCGCGCGTTGCGGATCGAGCCAGAACACGGCCGGCGTCGCACTGAGGCGCGCGCGGGTCACCGCGAGCCTGACCCAGTCGGTGACCGCTGCATCGCGCGTCTGGCACATCCGCCAGATGTCGCCGGCTTCGACGCGATGTTCGAACACGACGTGTCCGTCCGCGGCGCTGACCCTTACGACGCCCTCCGCGGGCATCTGGAAGGTCTTGTCGTGCGATCCGTATTCCTCGGCCTGCTGCGCCATCAGGCCGACGTTCGGCACGCTTCCCATCGTCGCCGGATCGAACGCGCCGTTCGCCTTGCAATCCTCGATCACGACCTGGTAGATGCCCGCGTAGCAGCGATCCGGAATCACGGCCTTGGTGTCTTCGCGCGCGCCGGAGGCGTCCCACATCTTGCCCGAATCGCGGATCATCGCCGGCATCGAGGCATCCACGATGACGTCGCTCGGCACGTGCAGGTTGGTGATGCCGCTGTCCGAATTGACCATCGCAAGTTTCGGTCGACGCGTGTATTCGGCAGCGATGGCGGCCTTGATCGCATCCTGCTGCTCCCGTGGCAAAGACCGGATACGTGAGTACAGGTCGCCGATTCCGTTGTTCGGATTGAAGCCGATAGCCTTCAGGGTATCGGCATGCCTGGTCAGCACATCCTTGTAGAACTCGCCGACGACGACGCCGAAGATGATCGGGTCGGACACCTTCATCATGGTCGCCTTGAGGTGCACCGAGAACAGCACGTCCTTTGCGCGCGCATCGGCGATTTGCGCATCGACGAAATCCGCGAGCGCCCGCCGGCTCATCACCGCGGCATCGACGATCTCGCCCGCCTGCACGTCGATCCTTTCCCTGAGCACAGTCGATGTGCCGTCGCTGGTCTCCAGCGTGATCTTCAGCCTCCCGGCCTTGTCCAGCGTCGCCGACTTCTCGTTGCCGTAGAAGTCACCGGCGTCCATGTGCGCGACGTGCGATCTGGAATCCGCGTTCCACTGACCCATGCGATGCGGATGCTTGCGTGCATACGCCTTTACCGATTTCGGCGCGCGGCGATCCGAATTGCCCTCGCGCAACACCGGATTGACCGCGCTGCCCTTGACCCGGTTGTAGCGCGCCTGGATTTCCTTTTTGTCGTCATCCTGTGCATCGTCGGGATAATCGGGCAGCACGAAACCCTTCTTTTGCAACTCCGCAATCGCGGCCTTGAGCTGCGGCAGCGATGCACTGATGTTGGGCAGTTTGATGATGTTGGCCTCAGGCGTCTTCGCGAGTTGGCCAAGCTCGGCCAGATCATCCGGGACGCGCTGATCTTCCCCAAGACAATCGGGAAACTGCGCGAGGATCCGCGACGCCAGGGAGATGTCGCGGGTCTCGACCGCTACACCTGCAGTCGTGGTGAACGCCCCGATGATCGGCAACAGTGACTGGGTGGCCAGAAACGGGGCCTCGTCAGTGAGCGTGTAAATGATCCTGGGAGTCTCGGACATGGTCGGTATCCCGAAGCTGAGGTTGCGCCGTTGCCCATGCGTGGCGGCCAGAACCAGACCGGCGTCGCGCAATGATGGTTGTTAAGGCAATCGACTCGAAGCAAACACTGAAGCATGGCGGGACATCGTGACATCCGTGCCCTGTCGATCCCGTGCCCTGCCGATCCATCGTGTCGCCCATTCTCACCGCAATCGCCGCACTTCACCAACCGCAGCCGCCTGACCGACGCCGCGGGTGCCCGCGCTCGGTCGCTCCCGAAGGAAATCGCAGGACACGGCGCGCTTGTGGCTCTGGGCCTCCTCGTGCCCGCTGATTCCTCAACTGCGACAATCTGGTTCCGAACCTCGTCGGTCGGTCATCCTCCATGTCGTTGATTTCGTCATCGCTCTCCTCGCGCGCCCACTCAAGCGAGCGCCTGCAAGGATGAGATCTCCGCAATCGCCCATGGGCGGGGCCCGGCCGCAAAGTTGTCGATCGTCAGCGTCTTGTCTGACCCGAACATCGGCTATAGTGGACGCACAAGGTCGGATGATCCGACAGGGTGATCGAGCGTTCCCTCGCGAGCAGTTGCAACGCAGCCGTCTACCGGAGCCTGTTATGTCCCTTTCCCTCATCGTACTTATCGTGGTGGTCCTTTTGCTCATCGGCGCCATGCCGTCGTGGCCGTACAGCCGCGGCTGGGGCTATGGCCCAAGCGGCATCCTCGGGCTTGTCCTCGTTATAGTGATCGTGCTCGCCTTGCTCGGCAGGATATAAGTTGTCGCGCAACAGGAATGGCTTGCCGCAATAAGAAAGGGCGCGGATCTCTCCGCGCCCTTTTCCCGATGGCCGATCGTGTTACTCGACCGTGAAATCCTTGCTCATTGCCATCGTGCCGTTCAGCGAAATCTCCACCTTGTAATTGCCGGCGGGCCAGCCGTCAGGCTTGGCGATATGAAACGTAGTCGTGGCTGGGCCGGTCGGCGCGATGGTCTGGCTCGATTCGTTCACCGTCTGCCCATCCTGATAAGTCCATTTGGCGGCAAGCGTCGCATTGCTTGCGGTGCCCGTAGTGGATACCGCGGCGTAGATGGTGTCTTTCGGCGCGAACGTGGTCGTCGGCGCAGTGATCTGCTGGTCGGGTCCGACGGCGCTGCCGAGTTGCACCGAAGTGACGGTCAACGGCGCAGGGGCGGGCATGGAGTTTGCTGGCGCCGGTGGCGGCACGCCGGAGTCGCTCGCCGGTGCCATCGGAGCGGGCGCTTCGTTGCCGGCCGGCGGGGTGGTCTGTTCCGGGTTCTTGTTGCACGCGACCAGTACCAGTGTTGCGGCCAGCGTGAGGACCAATAGATTTCGATTGCGATTGCCTTGCATGGTCGAATCCTCCATTTGAGTCAGTTGTGATCGGGGTCGCTCTCTGATGGCGCAGTCGTGGGAATCTTGAGCGATTGGCCGGGTTGAATCAGGTCGGGATTGGAAATCCGGTCGCGATTGGCGTCAAAGATTTCGCGCCAGCGGTTGGCGTCGCCATAGAAATGCTTCGCGATCTTCGACAAGGTGTCGCCCTTGGCCACTGTGTAGGTTTGCAGTGTGGCCGCCTGCGCCGAGGCCGCTCCTGCCTTGACATTGCCGAAATCCACCTTGTCTGGCTGCGAGGCACTGCCGCCGGTACCACCTTGCACATTGGAAAAGTCCGGGTTGTCTGTGGCGTTGCCCATCGTTGGTTCCTCCTCACCTTCAATTCAGCCATACGACCTTCGCCCCTCGCGCCTTAATGGCGCATTAGCAGGGTGTCCAGGTTGATTTCGCTGCCTCCGAAAAGTTGCGCCGCGTCAACCGTCATCGGGACGTTGGGATCCGGGCGGAAGCATCGGATTGCAGCGTGGTCGTGTTGTCTTCATTGGCGTGCGCCGCGCGGATTCGGCGCATTGGTGCCCGAATGGCTGCGCCACGGATTGATGTCGATGCCACCGCGCCGCGTATAACGCGCGAATACCGTCAGTTCGCGGGGCGCGCAGCACCGCAACAGGTCCATGTAGATGCGTTCGACGCAGTGTTCGTGAAAGCCGGCGTGATGGCGGAATGACACCAGATAGCGCAGCAGGCCGGCGCGATCGATGCGCGGTCCGGAATAACGGACCTGCACGCTGGCCCAGTCCGGCTGGCCGGTCACCGGACAATTGGATTTCAAGAGATGCGAAACCAGCGTTTCTTCAACCGTTGCCGTGTCGCGCGCGCAGCACAGGTAGCTCCGGTTGGGCGGACCGTAATCGTCAATCGCAAGCTCCAGCGCATCGATCGATTCGCCTTCGAGTTCCTCGATGTGTTGCGTCGAGAACCGTTCCGCCTCGATCAGGCTGACGCCGACGGCGACCCCGGTAGCGGCGCCGAGATCGGCCACCAGCAGCGCGCGCACCGCATCGGCTCCGGTCATTCGCGCCTGCGCGAACGAATTGAGATAGAGCTTCAGCGATTTCGATTCGATCAGATTCGGCGAATGGGCCGGTACGCGTATCTCGGCCAGCGCGACGCGCGGTTTGCCGTGGGCATCGAGCCAGGACAACTCGTACGCGTTCCAGATATCGACGCCGCAAAACGGCAGCGGATCGGTGATGCCGAGTTCTGTTCGCTGCGGCGCACGCGGGATCGCAAACAGCAGCTCAGGCGCATACCGCGACGCATACGCCACGGCCCTGCCGAGCGGTGAGGCGTCAGCCGGCGGCTTGATCATCCGCCAATTCTACGCACAAGCACTGTTGCCGATACCGTATCTTGGTCAGTGCCTGCTCGGAGCGGCAGGTTACGCGCCACGGCCCGCCTTCTCGAACGCCACACCTCTAGGTGGCCAGCGATCCCTCGAGCACACCGTCCTCGTGATCAGCGCGTTCTGCGTGATGATCGGCGGCGAGCAGCATGTAGAAAGCCGGCACGACGAACAGCGTGAACAAGGTGCCGATTGCTAGCCCCGAGGAAATCACCAGTCCCATGTTGAAGCGGCCTGCCGCACCGGCGCCCGAAGCGATCACCAGCGGCATCACGCCGAGCACCATTGCCGCAGTCGTCATCAGGATCGGCCGCAGACGCACCGCGGCCGCATGTTCAATCGCTTCACGCTTGCTCATGCCGGCGCGCTGCGATTCGTTGGCGAACTGCACGATCAAGATACCGTGCTTGGATATCAGGCCCATCAAAGTGACCAGACCGACCTGGGTGTAGATGTTGAGGCTCGCGATCAGGTTGACGAAGATCAGGGCGCCAAACAGCGCGAGCGGCACCGAGATCAGGATCACGATCGGGTCGCGCAGACTGTTGAACTGAGCAGCCAGCGCGAGGAATACGATGATGATCGCGAACAGCAACGTGGTGACAAAGCCACCGGACTCCTGCACGAACTGGCGCGACTGGCCGGCGTAGTCGACCGAGTAGCCGCTCGGCGCAACCTCGTGCAGGGCATCGCGCAGGAACTGCAGCGCATCGGCCTGCGACATGCCGGTTGCCCCGGAAATCGTCGCCGAATTGAGTTGCTGGAACCTCGTGATCGAACGCGGCACGACGTCGCTCTTGAGCGACGCTACGGTCGACGCCGGAATCACCGAGCCATCCGGGGCGCGGATGTAGTAGTCAAGCACCTGATCCGCATTCAGACGATCGACCTGCGCCACTTGCGGAATGACCTTGTACGAGCGTCCACCGATCGAAAAGTAATTTACGTACCCTCCGCCTAGTGCGGCGCCGAGCGCGCTGCCGACATCCTGCTGGGTCAGGCCCAGGGTTGATACCAGGTTGCGATCGACGACAACCGTTTCCTGGGGCTTGTCGACCTTCAGGTCCGAGTCGACGAAGTAGAACTTTCCGCTGTCCTTGGCCTTCTGCAGCACTGCCTGCGCGACCTCGTTTAGATTCTGGAATGGCTCGGTGGTATTGATCACGAACTGCACCGGCGCACCTTGCGCCCCCGGCAACGGCGGCAGCGAAAACACGAAGACTTGCGCACCGGCGACCGCGCTCCATTTCGCCTGCAGCTCCTGCGCCAGTTCATGCGCACTCTTGGTACGCTCGCTCCAGGGTTTGAACGCCATGCCACCAAAACCAGTCCCGGGGGATGTGATCTGGAACATCTGTTTGTACTCAGGCAGCTTGCTGCCAAGTGCGAACATCTGCTGAGAATAGGTTTGCATCTGGTTCGCGGTCGCATCCGGCGCGCCGTTGAGCTGGTAGAACACGAAGCCTTGGTCCTCCTCGGGCGCGAGCTGCGATTGCGCGGTCATTCCGAGCAGTACGGTTGCGCCGAGCAGCAGCACGCCCATCAGGACAATCACGCTCCATGTGTTGAGCGTGCCATGCAGACGGCGCTGGTAGCCGTGACGCACACGATTGAACTGGCGATCAATGAATTGCACAAAGCGACTGCTTTCTTGCTCGCTACGGAAAAAGCGCGCGCACATCATCGGCGAAAGGGTCAGTGCGATCACCGCCGATACCGTAACCGCGCCGGCCAACGTAAAGGCGAACTCGGTGAACAACGCCCCAGTAAGGCCCTTCTGGAAACCGATCGGTACGTACACCGCGACCAGAACCACGGTCATCGCCAGGATCGGACCGCCAAGTTCGCGCGCGGCGAGAAGGGCTGCCTGCAAAGGCGACTTGCCTTCCTCCTTCATGTGGCGGTCAACGTTCTCGACTACGATGATCGCGTCGTCGACGACCAGGCCGATCGCGAGTACCAGCGCGAGCAGGGTCAGCAAGTTCATCGAATAGCCGAGCGCCAGCATCACGAAGAAGGTGCCGATCAACGACAGCGGCATCGCGATCACCGGAATGATCACCGCGCGCAGGCTGCCGAGGAACAGAAAGATCACGATCGTGACGATCAACAGCGCTTCGATCAGGGTCTTGACGACCTCGTGGATCGAGGAGGTGACGAACTCGGTGCCGTCGTAGACGATGGTTCCGGTCAGTCCACCCGGCAGTTGCGACTGGATGTCCGGTATTGCATCGCGCACACGCTGGGCAACATCGAGCACATTTGCTTCGGGCGCCACCTTGATGCCGATGAACACCGCCTGCTTGCCGCTGAAGGCGACATTGAAGTCGTAGTTCTCGGCGCCGAGAGTGACATTGGCGACGTCTTCCAGGCGCACGATTGCGCCATCCTTCTGTTTCACTGCGAGTTGCTTGAACTCGTCGACCGTGTGCAAATCCGTTGCTGCGGTCAGATCGACGCTGACCATCTGGCCCTTGGTCGTACCGATCGCGGCGAGATAGTTGTTCGCCGAAAGCGCTTGATAGACGTCGCTTGCGGTGACGCCATGCGCCGCCATGCGTGCCGGGTCGAGCCAGGCACGCAGTGCGAACTGGCGGCCGCCGAGGATCTCCGCGGTCTGCACGCCCTGCAGCGCGTCGAGCTTGGGCTTGACCACACGCACCAGATAGTCGGTGATGCTGTTGGAAGGCAGCGTGTCGCTGCGGAAACCCAGATACATTGCGTCAATCGTTTGCCCGGTCTGCACGTTCAACACCGGTTGCTGCGCTTGCGGCGGCAGCTGGTTGCGTACCGAAGTGACCTGGGTCTGGATTTGGGTCAGCGCTTTGTCGGCATCGTAATTGAGGCGCAAGACAGCGGTGATGGTCGATACGCCGCTGACGCTGCTCGATGTCAGGTAGTCGATACCCTGCGCCTGCGATATCGCCTGCTCCAGCGGCTGTGTGATGAAGCCGGCCACGGTCTGCGCATCGGCGCCGTAGTAGGCAGTCGTCACGGTGACGGTCGCGTTCTCGGTTTTCGGATACTGGCGCACGGTCAGGTCGCTGAGCGCGCGCAGGCCGAGCACGAGGATCAGCAGACTGACCACGATCGCGAGAACCGGCTTGTTTATGAAGGTGTCGGTGAAGTTCATAACGGTGGTCCCTGGGCCCCCGGTTCATTGCCGAACAGAATCCGGGTGCGGCGGTTCCCTCCCCTTCAAGGGGAGGGCTGGGGAGGAAATGGTGTTGGTGAGACAGCTATGGGATTGACCCCATTCCCTTCAAACCTTCCCTGCAAGGCAAGTGGTTCAAACAAGCTGCGTGCTGGCGGATCTCTCGATTCACCGGCCGCTCAATCTTCCTGCGGCTTCGGGTGTGCGCTGTCGGCCGGCCGCACCTTGTTGTCGATCGTGATCGGCGCACCGCTCTTGAGCTTGATCTGGCCGCTCGTCACGACCTCGGCGCCTTCGTCTATACCCTTGACGATCGCGACCTGATCACCACGCTTTGCGCCGGTGGTTACAAACGTCTGCTGCACGACCAATGCATCCGGCGAAAGCCCTGCGCCTTGCCGCTTGCCGTTTTCTTTTCCCTTGTCCTTGGCGCTCTCGCCACTCTTCGCCGCCGCGGAGGCCTGTGCCTTGTCGAATTCGCTCTTCTTCGTGACCACGTAGACAGTCTCACCATACGGGTTGTAGACGACCGCTGTCTGCGGCAAGGTCAGATATCGCTTCGCGCCGCCGACATCGATGCTGATGTTCGCGAACATGCCAGGCGTCAGTGCGTGATCCGGATTGGGTAGACTCGCCTCGACCAGTACGTTGCGTGTGTCGGTATCGACTTTCGGACTGACTGCGGTAATGGCTCCGTCGAAATGCCTGGTCGGAAGCGAATCGAGATTCAGGCTTACGTTCTGCCCGATCCGCAATTCGCCGAGACTGCGCTGCGGCACATAGAAATCCGCATACAACGGGTCAACCTGTTGCAAGGTCACGATCGTGGTACCCGAGTTGAGGTAGGTGCCCGGACTGATCGTGATGATGCCGACACGTCCGGCGAACGGAGCGCGCAACTGCTTGCGAGCGACCGTCACGCGCTGCTGCTGCACAGCGGCCTGTTTGCCCTTCAGATCGGCTGCCGCCGCGTCGTAATCGGCCTTGCTGATGGCCTGCACGGCCAGTTGCCGCTTGGCTCGTCCGAAAGTGACGTCGGCCAGAGTGGCGGCCGCCTCGAGCTGGCGCAACAGCGCGACATCCTCGCTGTCACGCAACCGCAGCAACACCTCGCCTTGCTTGACGTCATCACCGGACTTCAGATTGACCTCGGTCACCAGGCCCGATACGTCGAGTGCGAGATCGGCGCCACGCACACCACGCAGTGTGCCGACCGCGCCGAGGGTCGGCTGCCATTTTTTGTAGCTCGCCTTGGCCGTGCTGACCACAGCCGGTGGTGGTGGCTTCATGCCCGAAATCATCTTCATGACCAGCAGCACCTTGATGCCGGCAATAACGCCAATCAGTAACAGCACAAGGCCGATCATGATCAGCATGCGCTTCCATGTCTTGGGTTTTTTCTTTTCGCCGCCCGTGGACATGCGTCCTCCGTTGTTGTTTGCAGTCATCCACGACCGCGGAAATCAAAAGTGACCATTCCGCCCGCACTTTCAAATGATTGTTTGCAACCGTCCTCGGTCGTGAGGCACAAAAAGCGCGTAGTGTGCCCGATGTTTGCGCGTTCTTGTTCGCAATAATCAAAAAGCAGACGTTCTGTCTGGCACATCTCAACAAATTCGTGTTACCTGCGCAGTGCAACTTCGGGCTTGTGCTCCCAGTCGCCGCCGAGCGCGGTGTACAACGCGGCGGTGTCGGAAAGGCGCGCGGCGCGCGCCTGCACCACACCAATACGAGCCTGCTCATACTGACGCGTCGCGTCGAGCACCTGCAGATAGTTCGCCGCACCATCCTTGTACTGCGTGCGCACCAGCCCAAGACTGTGCTCGGCCGATTGCTCCGCTTCCGCCTGCGCCTTCAGGTTCTCGGCATCGAGCTCGAGCGCACGCAGGGAGTCGGCGACATTCTGGAACGCGGTCAATACGGTTTGCCGATAGTCCGCCACGGCCTTGTCGAGTGCGGCTTCACTGGCGCGCTTCTGCGCGCGCAGGCTGCCGCCATGGAAGATCGGCTGGAGCAGACCTGCGCCCACGCTCCAGGTCCTGCTGCCACCGGAGAACAGGTCATCGGCGCGCAGCGCCTGCGACCCGAAGCTTGCGCTCAAGGTGATCTGCGGAAACAGGTTGGCTGTCGCCACACCGACTGCGGCAGTAGCCTGATGCAACTGCGCTTCGGCTGCGCGGATATCCGGACGCTGGCGCACCAACGCGGACGGAAGGCTTACAGGCACTTCGCGCGGCAATGTCAACGAATCGAGATCCATCGCGGCGAACTGCGCCTGCGACGGGAAGCGACCAAGATAGACCGCGAGCTGCGTCTGCGTTTGTGCAAGTTGCCGGCGCAACCCCGGCAACTGCGCGCGCGCGGTCGCCAGCTGGGTGCGGATTGCCAACACGTCGGCGAGCGACTTGGCACCAATTTCGTGCTGCCGCTCGACCAGATCGAGCTGCTTCTGATACGCGTCGATGATGTCCTCGGTCGCAGCAATCTGGCCGCGCAGCGAGCCTTCGCGGAAACTCGCCGTCGCGACATTCGCGGCGAGGCTGAGGTAAGTGCCATCGAGCTCGTATGCGTGGAAGTCCGCCGCCGCCGCCTGTGCCTCTACGCCGCGGCGCACCCCACCAAACAGGTCCAGCGTATAGCCGACATCGACGGAAGCGTTGTACACCGTCAGCGGCGGAAACGCGATCGCACCGCCGAATGCCGCACCGGATTGCTTCTGGCGAGTCACGCCGGCGCTCGCATCAAGCGACGGCAACAATCCGCCACGGGCTGCGCTGACATTTTCCCGAGCCTGACGCAGCGCGGCCTGCGCCGAAGCAATCGTCGGACTGTGCGCGAGGGCCTCGTCGACGCGGCGATCGAGTTCAGCACTACTGAAACCGGTCCACCAGCGCACCGGCACCGCTGCCCCCTTGAGGAATTGCTGTGCATCTCCGAGCGGTGTATCGGCCGACGCCGTTGTCGCTGGCAGCGGCGTTCCGACATAGCCGGCGACATCGGGCGTCGCGGGTTCGTGAAAATTTGGCCCGACAGCACAAGCGCTCAGAATCCCCGAAAGCGCCGACGCCATGGCTGCTTGTCCAACGCGCGAGCACACCCTGCTGCCGTCCTGCATAAACGCTTCAACGAGTGTCATGCGTGGAACTCCCGGAAACAGAACTGCATAGTTCAATATTATCCGAAAGCGAGAATGGCGCGCAAGCTGCCGGCACCACACCGAGTGGGGTTGCAAACGCAGCATAGATGACAGCTGGACTGAGAGCATAAGCCGAAGGTCACATATTGCGCCGCACCATACTCGCACCTGCTCCAGCCCACTTAACAAATGGCGTCTGATGCTCTGCGCCAAGGTTGCGTGACGCGTGATCCGGTCGCTAAGCCATACCCGGTTGAAAGGTCATCAGCCGCGGTGGGCGCGGGTCAGATATTCCTCGCTGCGCATTTCGATCAGGCGGCTTTGGGTGCGCGCAAATTCGCCGCTCAACCGTTGCCCCTCGTACAGTTCGACAACCGGTACCGCAGCCGACAACACGAGATTCACGGCGCGATCATAAAATTCATCAACGAGTTCGACGAAGCGCCGTGCCGCATCCTCGGTCTGCGCGGTAAATCGAGGCACATTGGACACCAGCACCGTGTGATAGTCGCGCGCGATCTCGATATAGTCGGCGACCGCGCGCGGACCTTCGCAAAGCGCGTCGAATTCGAACCAGATCGCGCCTTCCCCCTCGCGCTTGACCGCGATCATGCGGTCGTTGAATTCGAGGGCAAAATCTCGCTTCACCGGACCCGCGGCGACACGACCGAAGATATCCGCCATGACGCACTCGGCGTCGGCGCCCGGGGGAGTCTGGTATACCGGCGCTCGTTTCAAGGCGCGCAGACGCCAGTCGTGCGGCGACTGGAGCTCGACGACTTCGCAGGCTGCCTCGATCAGCGCAATGGCCGGCAGGAACCGATCGCGTTGAAGGCCCTCTCGATAAAGCTGGTCGGGCGGCGTGTTCGATGTCGTCACCAGCGTCACGCCGCCCGCAAACAATGCACGCAGCAGGTTGCCGAGAATCATCGCATCGCCGATATCGCTGACAAAGAACTCGTCCAGACACAATAGACGCGTCTCGCCCGCAATGCGTGCGCCGATGACGGCCAGCGGATCGCTGCGCTCACCCAAGGCCGCGAGCTCGGAGTGGATCGCGCGCATGAACCGGTGAAAATGGACGCGCCGGGCGATGCTGCGCGGCAGGCTTTCGAACAACAGGTCCAGCAATATCGTCTTGCCGCGTCCGACCTCGCCCCACAGGTAAACGCCGCGCGGCGCCGCGCGCGGTCTGCGGCGCCAAAAGCGGCGCCATGACCCGCGGCGCACCGCTGCAGCCAATTCCTGCCACACCCGATCAATTGGCAACAGCGCGCCGAGCTGCGCCGGATCGCTCTGCCAGCACCCATCAGCGACGCCGGCTCGATAGCGATCGCTCGGCCGCTCGGCGCAGCCGCGCGCGTCGCCCGGCTCCTTCATTTCGCCGCCGGCAGCCAGGCGCGGACGCCATTCTTGATTGCGCCGCGCAAGTCCATCAGACGTCGATGGAAAAAATGACCGGTCTCCGGCATGCGCAGCAAGGTTGGCGGGTGTTCGAGCGATTCGATCCAGTCGAATACGGCTTGGGGCTCGACGACCTCGTCGTCTTCACCCTGAATCGCCAGCCATGGGCAGTCGGGCAGTTCAATATCCTCAAATGGCCAGCGCCCCACCGGAGGCGCAACCGTAACCAAGGCCGCCGCGGCGAGCCGCCGCGCATTGGCCAGCACTACGTAGCTGCCAAATGAAAAGCCAGCCAGCCACACCGAGTGCGGTGTCGATTGCGCGCCGCGAACCCATTGGACCACCGCGGCGAGGTCGTCGCCCTCGCCGCGGCCTTCGTCGTAGCTTCCCTCCGATTCCCCGACGCCACGGAAGTTGAAGCGCACGGTGAACAAGCCAACCTCGCGCAGGGCGCGTTCAATGATCGTGACGACCTTGTTATGCATCGTACCGCCCTGCTGCGGATGCGGGTGGCACACGATCACCGTGCCCGCTCGCGCGTGGGCAACGCTCGGTGCATCGCACGCGACCTCAAGCATCCCGGCCGGCCCCGGTAAATGGAAACTCGTCGCAGTGTCCGGAAAGACCGTGGGCGGCTTGTCGACAGCAATATGCGTCATGGTCGCGGGATCATCTCCGATTAGCGCGATTTGCGCCAGACCGGAACGCTCACGGATGACCCACGGGTCGCGTCTTGGGAGCAACGCATGCTTTTCCGCAATCGCCAACACGCCGCTCAATTTTTCAGCGCGTCTTTCACAAGGCTTATCGGCCGGATGCGTTGTTGCCGTCGCTACCGGTGTTGCTCATCGTCTCCCTGCACGGCCGTACGCGTTGCGCGTGCGGCAGGCGTGTCATGTCGGCGGTAAGAGACTCTTTGCCTGAGCGTGCTACCTGAGCGTGCTACCTGACCCGATCGACCATCCACTCGACGGTAGCTTTGACCTGTGCATCGGTCAAAGCCGGATTTCCGCCCTTGGCCGGCATCTGGTTGCCGTCCGGTCCCTTGTAGCCCTCGATCGCATGCGTGATGAGCGTCTGAACTCCTTTGGCCAGACGCGGCGCCCACGCGCTCTTGTCGGTGAGCTTCGGCGCGCCCGCCGCACCGGTCGTATGGCAGGTCTGACACAGGTTGCCGAAGATGGTCTTGCCATCCAGAGTGCCGCCGTAGGCGACTTGCGAGGCGGCGGCGGCCTTGGCCGCTGCCTGCGCGGCCAGCATGGCCGCGCGACCGGTATCGCCCGCATACACGGCACCGACCGGCGCCATGCGGTCTTCCATCATCTGCCTGGCGCCCGGATTCGCCGGGGGCGGGTTGTTGCTGTAGATATGCGCGGCAATGACGCCCAGACAAATCGCAATCAGCATCAGGGCGCCGATCACCATCGCAAAATGCTTGAGAAAGACCAGGTCGGTCTTGACCACGGGACTGCTCACGGATTCACCCTTGCCAGGCAGCGGCGGTGCGACCGCCACGAAGACGCGCAAGTATAACGATCCGTTCCTGAGCACGAAAGGCAAGTACCACGCAGCGATCGTCGACGAAGGCACCGCGCGCGTGGCGCGCCCGGAGGGATTCGAACCCCCGACCCCTGCCTTCGGAGGGCAGTACTCTATCCAACTGAGCTACGGGCGCATTGCGCGATTGTCGCATGCCGCAGGTGCCGCGGCGGCCTGATGACCGGAGCGACAGGGGTTCGAACCCGCGACTCATGCGCTCCAGACGCGGCGCTCTGCCAGCCTGAGCTATGCTCGTTCAGTCTGCTCCCGCATGACATTTCTCCCCCGAGACGGCGTGCATCAGTTGCTGGATTCAAGCTACTTGCCGATGCAGAACGTCGAGAATATCGCACCGAGTAGATCTTCATTGCTGAACTCGCCGGTCACTTCGTCGAGTGCGCGCTGCGCCCGCCGCAAGTCCTCGAGCGCGAGTTCCACGGCTCGATGCTCGATCAGAATCGACCGCGCCGCATCCAGCTCGCGCGACGCGTGTTCGAGCGCGTGGATATGGCGGCTGCGCGCGCTGAAGGTCCCCTGGCCGGCCTCCTCATTGCCGGCGAGGCGTCGCAACTCCGTACGCAACAATTCGAGCCCCTGACCGGAACGCGCGGACAGCCAGATGTGCGTGCAATCGTTCCTGCGCTCCATCCTGGAGGTGGCGCCGGACAGATCGATCTTGTTGTGGACCACGACGCGCCTCGCGCTGTCGGCTGCCCCAGTGAACAGCTCAAAGTCAGTCGCGCTGCCTTCGTCATCGCTCACCAGCAGCGCCGCATCTGCGCGTGCGAGTTCCGCCAGCGCGCGCCGGACGCCCTCCTGTTCGATCGCATTGTCCGATTCGCGCAGTCCGGCGGTGTCGACCAGACTCACGGCCACGCCGTCCAGATCGATGACTTCTCGCAATACGTCACGCGTGGTTCCCGCCGTCGTGGTCACGATCGCGCGATCACTCTGCGCCAACGCGTTGAGCAGGCTGGACTTGCCCACATTCGGACGCCCGATAATGACCGCCTGCAGACCGTCGATCAGACGCAC
>JBAVZT010000003.1:0-4196 GCA_049588955.1 Rhodanobacteraceae bacterium
CCAGGGAGGCTCTCGTAAACAGGCTCAGCGTCTGATCGATGCCACCGCCGACAAGCCCTGGTTCGGCCGGACCTTGGGTGACGGTTGGCGTCATGTGGATTCCGCCGCGTGGCGGCGCCGGCGCGTCAATGCCAAGCTGGACCCGGCAAGTACGGCCGCGCGTCTGAAGATCCCGGTGCTCTGGTTCCTGGCCGAGAAGGACCGGAACGTGCCGTACGCGAAAAGCCGGGACGCCATCGAGACCGCACGCCGCAAGTACCAGGCCGATATCGACCTGGTCTCCGTCCCCGATGCCGCGCACTCGTTTCTGGTCAAGGACGCAAACGGCGCCGTGCACTATACCAACCACTACTGGCCTGAAATGGCGCACTGGCTGCGGACGCGAGGCATCACGAAACGCGTGTTCCTCAACTGCGGTTTACCGACTGGAAAACCACCGCGAAAGATTCGATCGGCAACCGCGGTCCCGAGCCGCAACCCATGGTGAGCGAAGGAGGAGATCATGGCTGAAAGGAGGTGAAAGCGGGTGCGCGACAATCGTAGTGCACATGCCGCGGATCATGTCGGGCAATACCTGGCGCGGCGTTCGGTCGGCGCCCGCAGAATCTGGGTCACATAGTACCCGAGCAGATCGCGCGCAAGGCCGACATCTGTCGCCGGGACCAGACGGCCGGCGTCGTGCAGCCAGGCGTCGCTGCAGGAAGCGACGCTTGCCGGACCGGCAGCGCAGCGGAGCAGCGCATCGAATGCGTGCCGGTAGCGGTGAAACGCCGCATGATTCATCGGTGCGCCATGGCCCGGTACGAGGGTCTCGAAACCGACCGCATCGAGTGTGGCCAGTTGCGCGCTCCAGCGCTGCGCACAGGCGGTGTCGAGCAGCGGTGCCGGCAGCGTGACCAGATCGCCCGAGAGCAGCACGCGCGTTTGCACATCGTAAAGCCAGACATCGCCTGCAGTGACGGCATCGGTGGCCAGTCCCAGGTGCAGCTTGCGGCCGGCCAGCGTCAGATCGCGATTGCGTTCGACGAAAATGTCGGGCAGCAACTCGCGTCCGCGATCGATGGTGGCCATGTCGCCTTCGACATCGGCGAGCTGCCCGGCCGGAATGGCGTGTTTCGCGATCAGTTCCTGCGTCTGCTTGCGACTGTCCGCGAGGAAGCCTTTCAGCGCGCCTTCGATGGCGTGGCTGGCGTAGACCTTCAGCCCTGGATACTCCGCGCGCAGCATCGGGTTTCCGCTGACATGATCCAGATGCCAGTGGCTGTTGACGAGTGCGACAACGGGTTTGCCGGTGGCGCGCGCGGCCTCGAGGATGCGGCGGGTGTGTGCGGGATGGCGACCGGTGTCGAACACGATCAGGCCGTCGCTTCCACTCAGGATGATGCTGTTGCCGTCCGGTTGGTGACCGGAGACGAAGGCGCCGGGAATCAACACGATGTTCGGCGCGATGCTTTGTGGTGGGGTAGGGCGCGCGTCTGTTGCCGATGGCGCGGCTATCGCGGATGGCGCAACGATCGCACCGATGCAGAGGCAGAGTCCGGCCAGTCGCGGTCGAATCCGGGGAAACGGAATGCGCATCGTGGCCTCCAGGCGGGCGACGGCATTTTGCGATGCCGGCTTCGGTATGAACAATATGCCGGAGGTGGGGACGAAACGGGATCAGCGTGCACTTTCGCAAGCACCCTGCGCGCCGTTTCGGATGTCCTCTCGCTACCGGGCCGAGGTCGGGGTGCGTGCGACAAATGGTGCGTGCGACAAATGATGCGTGAAAAGCGGCCCGCCTATGCACCGTGGGCTTTTGCCCATTGCACGATGCCGGCGCTGTTCATTGCGCCGGACTGCCGTGCCACTTCGCGGCCGCCGCGGAACAGCGCCAGGGTGGGTATGCTGCGGATGCCGTAGTGGGCGCCGAGCGCCTGTTCCGCTTGCGTATCGACCTTGACCAAGCGCACTCGCGGTTCGAGTTGCGCCGCGGCCTGCGCAAATTGCGGCGCCATCATCTTGCACGGGCCGCACCATGGGGCCCAGAAGTCCACGAGCATCGGAATGTCGTTGCGTTTCAGGTGCTTCACCAAACTTGCTTCGTTCACTGCCACCGGCTCGGCACGAAACAGCGGCTGGTGGCACTTGCCGCATGCGGGCGCCGCATCCAAACGTTCGGGCGGCAGGCGGTTCACCGCTTCGCAGTGCGGGCAGACGATATGAAGTGCATCGCTCATGGTTGACCTCGGGGCCGTCCCGGTCAAGGTTTGATTCTTCATCGCATATGGGGGCGGAAAACCCGCAGGGAAGGGAAAGACCGGCACACCGCGCACATGATCCGGTCGTGCTCAACATCGCGCCGTTGAGCAGATCTTCAACCATTCATTTCTTCGGATCGTCGCCGCCTGCCCAGGCGATGAACTTCCAGTCTTTGCCATCCTTCACCAGTGCATCGGCGTAGTGGCCGTTGACGGTTTCGCGCTCCTTTGTTGTTGAAGACCCGTCAATTATTCTTGGCGCCTTGATCGACCCAATCCGAGATCAGATCCACGTCCCGTGCAGGCAGCTGGCGCGCATTGACCGCCGGCAGAACGATATTGTGGTGTCGGGTAAGGTCGATCGTGTAGTTTTTCGGCATGTTGATCGACTCGTCAGCCTCGTGTTTCACCAGCCTGACCAGGGTACTGCCAACGCTGCTGCCCGGTATGATGACGGGGCCATACTTGGTGCCTTTCATGACGTCCTGATATGACGCCACACTGAAACCGCTCGCCAGGAAACCGGCACCGCCAGGCGCGTGGCAGACGGAACAATTTTCCTGAAGTATCGGGTTTACGTCACGACTGTAACTGACTACACGCTGGCCGCAGCCTGCAACCAGAAATGGAACCAGCAGCACGGCATAGACGGGCTTCTTGCAAGACATGATTGCCTCCTCAGGGATTTCCATGAGCGAAAACAGGGGGCAGAGTGCACTTTCCGGCACAAGCGACGACGTCAGATGTAATGCCCCAGCGGTTTCTGCTCAACTCAGGCCGCTAAAGCATACGCTTCCTCGGGTGTCTTCATGTCGAGCGCTTGGTGCGGTCGCTCGCAAAACAGACAAAACGGGGGTCAGAGTGCACTTTCTTGAAAAGTCGACTCTGACCCCGGTTTCGTTTCCGGTTTCACCAATCAGATCGGCGTCCCCTCGGGAAATTTCTTGCGTACTTCTGCAAACATCCCCTCGAACAGTTCGACAGTCCGCTTGCACATCAGCGGGAGCCCATATTATTGGTCACGACGTCAGGAGTGGCCCCTTGCGTCAATGCAAGCGCGATCGATGCCGGGTCAGTTGCTCATCCATAACGTGTCCTCGCATAGGTGGGTGCCGCGGTTTGCAGCGTACGCCGATCGGGGGAACGCGCACAGGAGGCCCTGCGGCTTTCGCAGCCTCGCGTGCACTGCGAGTGACGTGTTATCGCATCCGATCGACGGCGCGCTTGAAGGAGATCGCCAGGTCCGTAGCCCATCGTAATGACTAGCGATTCCCAATGCAGTTGACAGAATTTATCCCGGACCAGATCTGGTTGCTGGATTATCCCGTTCAGTACGCGGGATGCAGGTTCAATGCGCGGATGAGCATTGTCCGATTGGCAAACGGCGCTTTGATGTTGCACTCGCCGTGTGACATGGACGACGCTACTGCGAAAGCGGTTTCCGGGCTGGGTTCAGTCAGCTGCATCGTTGCCCCGGGGTCCTTTCACTACATGTACGTGGCGAAAGCGCAATCCCGTTTTCCTGCGGCCAAGACGTACATATGCCCTGGTGTTGAACGCAAGGTTCCGCGTCTGCGTTGCGATTGGATACTGGGAAATTGTCCTCCGAAAGAGTGGGGCGACACGATAGACCAGGTGCTCATTCGAGGCAGCCGATTCATGTGGGAAGTTGCAATGCTGCACAGGCCGAGCAAAACCCTGCTGCTTGTGGACGCCATAGAGAACTTCACCGACCAGACCGCCAACGTCAACTGGCAGGCAAAGGGCTGGTTCAAGCTGTTCGGCATGTGGAACAAGCCCAAACCGGCGCCCGAGTATCGAATAGGCTGGAACGACAAAATTGCGGCCCGAGCATCACTGGAAGAAATTCTGGAATGGGACTTCAACCGCATTGTGTTGTCGCACGGCGACAACATCACGGAAAACGCGAAAGAGCTTGCGCGTCAAGCATGGACG
>JBAVZT010000004.1:0-4008 GCA_049588955.1 Rhodanobacteraceae bacterium
GCCCTATGGTGGTGCCAACGGCGCTGCATTCTCCCGTTTCGATCTGGCCTTTCCCCATCTTGCGCAATACCTCGATCCGACCGGCGAAAATTTCCAGATCAGCGCCGGCATCACCGGAAGCTGGTTCGACCCCGCCCAGTCCGGACACGGCTTCAGCATCGAAGTGCTGCCCGGCAACGTGATGCTGCTCTACTGGTATGTCTTCGCGCCGAACGGCGGTCAGGCCTGGATCACCGCAGTCGGTCCGATCAACGGCAACACGGCCGTGCTCGATGCTTCGATGACGCTCGGCAGCGGTGGACGCTTCCCGCCGAATTTCAATGCGGCCGCCGTCCACAACCAACCATGGGGAACGATCACCCTGACCTTCACCGGCTGCACCAACGGGGAAGCGAGCTGGCGACCGACCGCTGCCGGTTACCCGGACGGATCGATGCCGATCACGCGCCTGACGCAACCGGACGGATTGTCCTGTCCCTGAAAAAGCGGTCGCCTCGGTAATCCCATGCAACGTGCAACGGGATCGCGGCTGGTGGTCTACGCCGCGCTGGCAGGCAATTTTGCCATCGCCTTGATCAAGTTCGCCGCCGGCGCATTCACCGGCAGCTCGGCAATGTTCAGCGAAGCGGTGCATTCGCTGGTCGATACGATCAACGAATTGTTGCTGCTCTACGGCCTGCATCGCGCCAGACGGCCGCCGGACCGCGCACATCCGTTCGGCTACGGCCGTGAGCTGTATTTCTGGAGTTTCATCGTCGCGCTGCTGGTATTCGCGCTCGGCGCCGGCGCATCGCTTTATGAAGGAATTCATCACCTGCGTCACCCGCAGGCGATCGTCCGACCGTGGGTCAATTACGGCGTGCTGGGCCTGGCATTCCTGTTCGAGGGCACCTCATGGGCCATCGCGCTCAGGCAGTTCCGTGCGACCAAGGGCGAGCTGGGCTATTTCGAGGCGTTTCTCAGGAGCAAGGATCCGAGCACCTTTACCGTGCTGCTTGAAGACAGCGCCGCATTGCTCGGCATCGCAATTGCCTTTCTGGGCCTAGTCGGCGCGCAACTGTTGCAGGAACCTCTGCTCGATCGCGTCGCATCGATCGGCATCGCCTGCGTCCTCGCCCTGACTTCGTTGTTCCTGATTCGCGAAACCAAGGGCCTGCTGATCGGCGAGTCCGCACATCCGCATGTGCGCAAATCGATTCTGACCATCGCCTCGCGCGATCCCGGCGTGCGCACGGCCAACGGCGTGTTGACCACTCAGCTGGGTCCAGACGAGGTCGTCGCCGCGCTCAGCGCCGAGTTCGAAGACGCACTGACCGCGCCCCAGATCGAGGCGTGCGTGAATCGCATCGAGTCCGCGATCAAGCAGGCCCATCCGGAAATCACCACACTGTTCGTCAAACCGCAAACGGCGGAAGTCTGGCGCGATCGGCTGAAGCAATCCGGAACCAACGCTTGAGTGAGGATCCATCGAACTTCACCCTGCGCGCTCGCGACCGCCTCCGTGTTCGGCAATCCAGCCCGCGACGTCGCGCTCGAACCATGCAAGCGGACCATGCGAGGCGTACGCCGGATGCGCGAAGCTGCGCTCCCCGTTGCGGCGCAGGCCGCTCTTGAGCAGCACGCGCTGTGATGCGACGTGGTCGAGATCCGTGATTCCGGCGATCTGCGGCAGGCCAAGTTCGACGAATCCGTAGTGCAGTATCGCAACGCTCATTTCGGTTGCGTAACCCGCGCCCCAGTACTGCGGGAACAGCACGTAGCCGACCTGGATGATCGATTCGCCACGGATGTGATTGAGCAGGTGCAGACCGATGCACGCAGCGCTCGACCGCTCGATCGTCGCCCACACCCCGAGACCGGGATGCGCGTCGTAGTAACCGAGAATGCGGGTCTCGAACAGCTCCGCCGTTTCGTCGCGCGACTTCGGCCCTCCGATGTGCCTCATCGCGCGCGCATCGGCATGCAATCGCACCACCACATCCATATCGTCGGGTGTGAAACGGCGCAGCGCGAGCCGCGCGGTGGCGAGTTGATCGTCAGCCTGCTTCATGGCGCGGAGCCGGCGCCATCCGCTCACGCACAGCGGCGCGACTTGCCTGCCGCCTGCGGTTCGGACGCCAGCGCCTTGGGCAAGGCCGATCCACGTGAACGCAGCCATGCGGCGTAATCGTCCAGATCGCCGTCAAACGCCTCGACCTTGCCATCGGCCACGCGCCAGAACGTTTCGCACACCAGTCCGGTCAGATGTCGGTCGTGCGAAACCAGCACGATGGCGCCGGAAAAATCGCTGAGCGCTTCGGCCAGGGCCTCGCGCATGTCCAGATCGAGATGATTGGTCGGCTCGTCGAGCAGCAGCACGTTGGGACGGCGCCAGGCAATCAGGGCCAGCGCAAGACGCGCGCGCTCGCCTCCCGAAAACGAATCGACCGACTCGAATGCGCGCTCGCCGGCGAAATTCCAGCGCCCGAGAAAATCGCGGAACTCCTGCGCGCCCGCGCCCGGCGCGAGTTCGCGCAGATGGTCGATCGGGGTCTGCCCCGCGTGCAGCGATTCGACCGTGTGCTGCGCAAAATAGCCAAGTTGCAGCTCCGGATGTGCGGTGCGCTCTCCGGCAAGCAGCGGCAATTCGCCGACCAGGGTCTTGACCAGGGTCGACTTGCCCGCGCCGTTCGGACCCAGAAGACCGATGCGATCGCCCGCCTCCAGACCAAAGGCGACCTTGCGCAACACGACGGCGATTTCGCCGCATCCGCGCCGGCCGTCTTCATGCAGTTGCTCGACCTCGGCTCCGGTGTAACCGGCTTCGACGCGTTGCAGTTTGATCAGCGAGTGCGGCAGTTTGATCGGATCGGGAAACGCGACGCGGAACTGGCGCTCCACGCGCACGGCCTCGGTGCCGCTGAGCTTGGCCAGGCGCTTCATGCGCGACTGCGCCTGCCTGGCCTTGCTGGCCTTGGCCTTGAACCGGTCGATGAATGCCTGCAGATGCGCGCGCTCGATCTGCTCCTTCTCGAACGTCGCCTGTTGCAAGCGCAACTGCTCGGCGCGCTGATGCTCGAAACTGGTGTAGTCGCCCCTGTAGAGTCTTGCGCGACCATCGTGCAGATGCAGCGTGTGCGTGCATACGCCGTCGAGAAATTCGCGATCGTGCGAGATGATCAGCAGCATGCCCGGATATTTGAGCAGCCACTGTTCGAGCCACAGCACGGCGTCGAGATCGAGGTGATTGGTCGGCTCGTCGAGCAGCAGCAGATCCGACGGCGTCATCAACGCGCGCGCAAGATTCAGGCGTGCACGCCAGCCGCCGGAAAACGCCGACACCGCCTGGTCGTGCGTGTCCGAGCCGAAGCCGAGCCCATGCAGCAGACGACCGGCTCGGGCAGTCGCATCGTAACCCTTGATCTCGGCGAGTCGCTGGTGCGCAACCGCCACAGCGTCCCAGTCCTCGGCCGCCATCGCCGCCGCCTCGGCAGTCAGGATCGCATGAACATCGCTGTCGCCCGACACCACGAAATCGATGGCGGAATCAGGCAGCGACGGCATTTCCTGCGCAACGCTTGCGATACGGATGCGCGCCGGCAGATCGAGATTGCCGCGATCCGGCTCGATGCCGCCTTCGATTGCGGCGAACAGACTGGACTTGCCGCAACCGTTGCGCCCGACCACACCGACGCGCGCGCCGGCATGCAGCGCGATATCGACGTCGGACAACAGCAGGCGTCCGCCGCGCCGCAGCGCGAAATTTCGAAAGGCAATCAAGGAAGGGGAACCGTCGTCGAAAAAATTTCGCGCTTGCGCGCGACTCGGCTGTGCATTATCGCTTGCGCGCCGCGCACGAGGCAAACCGGATGCCACGTGCTAGCGTCGGTCCCGCGACTTCGCCGTTCCCTCAACGTCGAGCCGGTCGAAATGGATTATCGCGTTGAATACCAACGCGTAGCTGCCAATCGTCTCGCCACGCCAGATCGGATTGCCGGCGAACAACAACACATGGCCGTTGCCGTAGCG
>JBAVZT010000005.1:0-11404 GCA_049588955.1 Rhodanobacteraceae bacterium
ATGCGCCTAACGGCTACGGCGGCGGCATCGAGGTGCTCGGACCGGCGCGGGCCGATATCGGCTCGCCCGGCTACAACGGTAGCGCGGTCATCCAGTTCAACGACGCGCAGTACGGCGGTGGCATCGCGGCTCTCGCGGTCAACGACAGTGACCAGGATGCGATCGTCCGGGTCTTCACCACCGATGCGAACAATCCGGTCCAGATTGCCGACAACGGCGCGTCAGCCACGGGTGGCGGCGTCTATCTCAAACCGAACTCCGGTTCGTCTAGCGGTTCCACCCTTTGTGCGTATGACTTCAGGATGCATGACAACGTGGCGCAGGAAGGTGCCGCGATTTACGCGGATGAAGATTTCGATGGTTTCACATTCATCGGTGACACCGTAGCCATCAATATCGCAACGTTCAGTGAATGCGTAACTCCCGAAGCGCCGCCCGCGCTCGGCGCCGTAGCCTGCGCCGCAGGCGTGCCGTGCAACGAGATCAAGGGCAATGTCGCCGCAGATGCCACTGGTCAGCCGACGGCCGGTTCGACGATCCTCGTCCAGAGTGGAGGGACTCTGGATGCCGATCGCTTCAGCATGCGCGGCAATTCCGGCGCCCATGTATTGCGCCAGGTCAGCGATGCCCCGGGGCATGTTGGACTACGCAATTGCCTGCTTGCCGGCAATACGCTGACACAGGAATTGATCGCGAAAACGGACGGCAACGACGCCTATCTGGGCATCGACTCATGCACGATTGCCGGCGACCAGATCGGCGCGCCGTATGCGTTCCTCGCGCCAGGCTCGTTTGGCCTTCGCAACAGCATCATCGACCAGCCCGGCACCGCCACCGTCGATCCGGCAATCACCGATCCGAACTCCGTGGCCTATGTGCTTACCAACGACGGCAGTACGTTGCCGGATACGGTCTATGTACAGGAGGGCGAGCCGACCTTCGTTGACCCCGCGAATGGCGACTACCATCTGGTGCCGACGTCGCTCGGCGTCGATTCCGCGCCGATGGAGACCAACGGGACGCCTACCGATCTCGACCGCAAACGACGCGTCGTCGATCTGCCGAATGTTCCAGACAACTTCGGGCCGATGGACCTCGGCGCCTACGAAATCCAGCTCGACACCGTGCTGGGCTGCGCCAACGCCGACACCATTTTCTGCGACGGCTTCGAAGGTCAATAGTCGCGCCGGTTGCGGGCGTCGGCGGGCAGTTCGCCCGCACCCGCCCGGCGCGTGCGATTGCGATCCTACGACTTGCCAGCAAGATTCGATATCTCGGCGTCGCAGGTCTCATCGCCCTTGCGACGCTGGCCGGGCATCGGCTCGCCCTTGACCAGGAACCAGACGTTTTCGGCAATATTGGTGGCGTGATCGCCGATCCGCTCGATGTTCTTGGCCATGAACAGAAGGTGGGCACACGAGGTGATGCTGCGCGGATCTTCCATCATGTAGGTCAGTAGTTCGCGAAAAAGGCCGGTATAGGCCTCGTCGAGTTTGACGTCGTCGCGCCACACCGCGTGCGCGCGCTCGGCATCGCCGTCGCTGTAGGCGGCGAGTACCTTCCTGACCGAAGCGGCGGCCAGTTCCGACAGACGATACAACCCGCGGGCCGGCGTAACCGGAGCGACCATCGACAACGGAATGGAGCGCTTGGCAACGTTGGCCGCGTAATCACCGATGCGCTCAATGTCGGCCGCGATTCGAAGCGCCGCGAACACTTCGCGAAGATCACGTGCCATCGGTGCGCGCAGAGCCAGCAGGCGCACGACGTCATGGCTGATCTGGTGCTCCATCTCGTCGATGGCATCGTCATTGTCCAGCACACGCATGGCGGCGCGCTCGTCCCGACGCTCGGCGACATCAATGGCCGCCTCGAGCTGTGACACGGCCAGCTCGCCCATGCGCACGATCTCGCCGGTCAGCCGGTTGAGTTCGTCGTCATAGCTGCGGATGATGTGTTCTTTGGATGTGCTCATCGTGGTTGGATCCCTCGCCCTCAGCCAAAGCGGCCGGTGATGTAGTCCTCGGTCTGTTTGCGGTCTGGCCGGGTAAACATTTTTTCGGTGTCGCCGACTTCGATCAGTTCGCCGATATACATGAACGCCGTGATGTCGGACACGCGCGCGGCCTGCTGCATGTTGTGCGTAACGATGACGATCGTGTAGTCGCGCTTCAACTCCTCGATCAACTGTTCGATACGACTGGTGGCGGTCGGATCCAATGCCGATGTGGGTTCATCGAGCAACAGGACTTGCGGTCTGAGCGCAATGCCGCGCGCAATGCACAGGCGCTGCTGCTGGCCGCCGGACAGACTCAATGCGCTTTGTGTCAACTTGTCCTTGACTTCGTCCCACAAGGCGGCGGCGCGCAGCGCCTGCTCGACACGCTCGCCCATGGCCTTGCGCTTGAGCGTTTCGTGATGGCGGATACCGTAGGCGACGTTTTCGAAAATGGTCATCGGGAACGGCACCGGCTTCTGGAACACCATGCCGACCTTGCTGCGCAGCCGGTTCACCGAATATCCGGGGGCGAGAATGTTCTCGCCATCCAGCATCACCGCGCCGCTCGCCTCGAACTTGGGGTAAATCGCGTAAATGCGATTGAAGACACGCAGCAAGGTGGACTTGCCGCAACCCGAGGGACCGATGATCGCAGTCACCTTTTTCTCTTCGACATCCATGCTGATGTGCTTGAGTGCATGGAAACCGTCGTAGAAAAAATCGAGATCGCGTACCTGGATCTTGATGCGCCCGGTCGCGACAGCCGAACCGGCCGCTGGCGTCATTGCCGGCATGGCGACGTCATTCATGGGTCACCTTCCGGCGTGAGAAGAGCAGGCGGGTCAGAAGGCTGAGCGCCAGCACGAACATGGTGATCATCAGGGCTCCGGCCCAGGCGATTGCATGCATCCTGGGGTTCGGGTCGTTGGTGTACTGATAAATCGCCACCGGAAGACTGGCCATCTTGTCCAGTGGTTTGAACGTCATGTAGTTGTTGCCGAATGCGGTGAACAGCAACGGCGCGGTTTCGCCGGCCAGGCGCGCCAGCGCCAGCAGCACACCGGTGACGATGCCGGACCCGGCCGCTCGCAGCAGCACCTGGGTAGTCAGCTTCCATTGCGGAACGCCCAGCGACAACGCGGCCTCCCGCAGCGTGCCGGGCACGAGCTGCAGCATCTCATCGGTGGTCCGCACGATGACTGGGAGCCCGATCAGGGCCAACGCCACCGAGCCCGCGAAACCGGAAAAACTGACATTGCCATGCGTCAACGAGGTCGTCGGCAACACCACGATGACGTACACGAAAAGACCGAGCACGATCGAAGGCGCCGACAACAGGATATCGTTGAGGAAGCGAATCGTCGCGCCGAGTTTGGAGCGACTCGCGAATTCGGCCAGGTAGGTCCCGGCCATGACCCCGATTGGCGCGCAGATGGCAATGGCCATGAGATCGATGATCAGACTGCCGACGATCGCATTGGACAGCCCGCCCTCAGCCCCGTAGGCCATGCCCTTGGTGAACAGCGCGCCGCTGAGCGCACTGAGGCCGCTCGCCACGGTAACCCACAGAATCCAGGTCAGGAAGACGAGCCCGAAGACGGTAGCGAGACCGCTCACCGTCAACGCGGCGATATTGAAAATCCGGCGCTTGCGGTAAAGGCCCATCGTCATCGGTTGCCCTCCTTCTGCGACAGGCGACGAAGCATCAGCCGCGCGATCAGGAGAACGACGAAGGTCACCACGAACAGCAGGAAACCGAGCGCGATCAGCGCTGAGCGATGCAGCCCGACCGCCTCGTTGAACTCATTGGCAACCGACGAAGCAATCGACGTGCCCGGCATCAGCAGTGAAGCGGTGATGGTGTAGGCATTGCCTAGAACGAAGGTGACCGCCATGGTCTCGCCGAGCGCGCGGCCGAGGCCGAGAAAGATGCCGCCGATGACCGCTGAGCGTGTATAGGGAAGCACGACGTCCCACGCCACCTCCCACGTGGTCGAGCCCAGGGCGTAGGCGGACTCCTTGAGGCGCGCGGGCACGGTCTGAAACACTTCGCGCATCACCGATGAAATGAACGGCACGATCATGATCGCAAGCACGATGCCGGCGGTCAGCACACCAAGACCCAACGGCGGCCCGTCGAACAGGGCACCGATCACGGGAAGCTTGCCGAGTGTCGCGGACAACGCAGGTTCGACGTGGTTGGCCATGAACGGCACGAACACGAACAAGCCCCACATGCCATAGATGATCGACGGAATCGCCGCCAGCAACTCGATGGCTGTCGCAACCGGCCCGCGCAACCACGACGGCGCGATTTCGGTCAGGAACAGCGCAATGCCGAAACTGACCGGCACGGCAATGACGATCGCAATCAGCGAGGTGACCAGGGTTCCGTAGATCGGCGCCAGCGCGCCGTACTCGTTCTCGACCGGATTCCACGTCGATGTCGTCAGGAAATGCCAGCCCTGGCCGAACAGCACCTCGCGTCCACCGTACAACGTGGATGCCGCGGCGCCGAGCAATGCGGCGAGCACGAGCAAGGCACACGCGCGCAACACGAAACGAAACAGGCGGTCATGACGCGCGTCCCGGCGCGCACGCTGTTCGACGTCGTGAAAATTCGCGGAGGTGATCGCGGAGGTGGTGGGCACGTTCATGCGAGGGGAAGCCGGCTCGACGATTATCGCGCAGTGCACACGCAACCCCAAAGGGTTGCGTGTGCCCGGTTTCAGATGGCGGCATCCTCTTCCGCTCAAATCGACCGCAAAGTGGCATGACTACATGGCGAACTGAGATTTCCAGTAGGCTTCAATCTGTGCGACCAATGTCGCCGGCAGCGGTACGTAGTCGAGGGACTCGGCCTGCTTCTGACCATTCTCCAGCGCCCATTTGAAAAAGTCGAACACCACCTTGCTGTTGGCGGCATTCTTCGGGTGCTTGTACATGATGACCCAGGTTGTCGCGGTGATGGGCCAGGCATCGGAACCTGGAGCATTGGTCATGATCAGGTTGAAATCCTTGGCATGCTCCCAGTCGGCCGTGGCAGCCGCGGCCTGAAACGTCGCGCCGCTCGGCTTGAGGGTCTTGCCGGCCGCATTTTTCATCAGCGCATAATCGATAGCGTTCTTGAGCGCATACGCATACTCGACGTAGCCGATCGAACCCTTGATCTGCTTCACGTACGCCGAGACGCCTTCATTGCCCTTGCCGCCGATGCCGACGGGCCACTGCACCGCAGTGCCTTCGCCGACCTTGCTCTTCCAGGCGGGACTGACCTTGGACAGATAGTTGGTGAAGTTGAACGATGTCCCCGACCCGTCGGAACGATGCACGACCGTGATCTTCGTCGCCGGCAACGACATGCCCGGATTCAGCCCGGCAATCGCCGCGTCGTTCCACATCGTGATCTTGCCGAGAAAGATATCGGCAAGCGTCTTGCCGTCGAGCACCAGCGTGCCGGCGGAAATACCTTCGACATTGAGCGCGGGCACGATGCCGCCGATTACGGTCGGAAACTGGCCGAGGCCGAACTTCTGAAGATCCGCGTCCGGCAGCGGCTTGTCGGACGCACCGAAATCCACGGTTCCGGCCTCGATCTGGGCGATGCCGCCACCCGACCCGATCGATTGGTAATTGATGTGGTTGCCGGTCTTCTCGGCGTAGGCCGCCGACCATTTCGACAGGACGGGATAGACGAAACTCGAACCGGCGCCGGTGACGTCGGCGGCCTGCACCGATGCGATACCGAGCAGACTGGCTAGGGCGAATGCCGCGATGCGGACTTTGTGGGGAATCAACATGGAAACTCCTGGACGGTTGGGAGCGAGGGGAATCGCAGTCGCCGTTATGGGCGAGCAACGTTGCAGGACGATGAGCGTCATGTTGCAGCTTTGTTACAAACGTTCCGCATGCTCGGGAAAGCCGCATCGTGCGCGCCGGGTCCGGCGCAGCCCATGTCACGGTTTCGTCATTGAAGCTGCATGAAACCGTCAAAAAGCACGCGCAATCTGCGCACCGAATGCCGCTCGGATTCATCTGACGGCATACCGCCGCAGACCAGTCAATCGGGGAACCGTAGTCAGGGAACTGCGTCGCTCATCAGAAAAGCGTTATTGCCCCCAACAGGAGAGGAGCATCCAACACATGCACCGACATTTACTGGCCGCAGCCGTTGCCACAATTCTGGGGTCGGGCTCGATTCTCGCCCACGCCGATGACGATACCACCATCGGCGGCAAGGCCTACGTGGACGTTACCAACATCGACCAGACTTCGAATGGCGAGGACACGTCCAACAAGGGAACCGGCATCGACGTCAAGCGATTCTATCTTGTCATCGATCACAAGTTCGACGATGTCTGGTCGGCCGATCTGACCACCGATTTCAACTACGTCAGCAACGACTCGGAAACGCAGGTCTTCGTCAAGAAGGCCTATGTGCAAGCCAAGCTTTCCGACGAGTTCATCGCGCGCGCCGGGTCTGCCGACATGCCATGGATTCCGTTCGCCGAAAACTGGTATGGCTATCGTTATGTCGAGAACACGCTGGTCGACCGGCTGAAGTTCGGCAATTCGGCTGACTGGGGCGTACACATGCTGGACGGCGGCAAGGGCATCTTCAACTACGCCGTATCGGTGGTCGATGGCGCCGGCTACAAGCACCCCGAACGCAGCGGCAGCATAGATGTCGAAGGTCGCGTCGGCATCCAGCCGGTGCCGGGCCTCATGCTCGCGGTTGGCGGCTATTCGGGCAAGCGCGGGATGGATCTCAACAACAACGACACGCCAGCCTTGCATACGGCGACGCGCGGAGATGCGCTGGTGGCCTACCAGAACAACGCGTTTCGCATCGGTGCCGAATATTTCACCTCGAACAACTGGAATCGCGTGACCCAGGTCGACAAGGACAAGTCGAACGGCTGGTCGGTCTGGGGCAATGTGAACTTCACTCCGGAAGTCGCGATTTTTGCGCGTTACGACAGCGCCAAGCCGAGCAAGGATCTCGACCCGTCGCTCAAGGATCGCTATTACAACGTCGGCGTCGAATGGGCCCTTCGCAAGGGCATCAAGGTCGCGGCCGTGTACAAGCACGAAAAGCTCGACAACAACACCGATACCAATCTCAAGACCAACGAAATCGGTGTCTGGAGCGAAATCAAGTTCTGACGACTACCCACTCTCCAGTCGTCCTTGCGGCAGGCGAGAGCCTGCCGTTTTTTTGTCGCTCCCGACTCTCTGCGGCACGTCCGCCATCAATTCCCGTGGGCACAGGCGTCGTGCTGCACGGTGCCGGGCGACAATACGCGTTCGCGCCCGAACGCGCAGGTGAAGCTCGAACCTTTGCCGGGCTCGCTCTCGATCAGCAAACGCGCCTGGTGAAGTTCCAGGACGTGCTTGACGATGGACAAGCCGAGCCCGGTGCCTCCGCTTTCGCGCGAACGACAGGACGATACCCGGTAAAAACGTTCGGTCAGGCGGGCAAGGTGATTGGCGGCAATGCCGAAGCCGGTATCGGTGACCGAATACGATGCTCCATACGGCTCGCGTTGCCAGCGAATGAAGATGTCGCCCCCGGTCGGGGTGTAACGCACCGCATTGCTGACGAGATTGGAAAACGCGCTGTGCAATTCCTGCGGCGATCCGAGCAGCGCGGCGTCCGAATTAACCTCAAGCCGGATGCGGTGACGGCCCTGGCTCAGCGCCTCGCCTTCCTTCAACAGGACGGCAAGCATTGGTCCCATCTCGACGCGTTCGCGGGGCAACTCCTGCCGGGTCGTCAGTCGCGACAATGTCAGCAGATCCTCGACGATCTGTCCCATGCGTTGTGACTGCATGCGCATTTCGGACAGCACCGGCGCCAGCGCCGGAACATCTTCGGGTTCCAGAAGTTCGAGATAGCCATGAATGATCGTCAGCGGCGTACGCAGCTCATGCGATACGTTGGCGACCAGGTCGCGGCGCATCTGCTCCAGGCGACTCAGATGGCCGATGTCGCGTGCCATCAGCAATCGCTGGTTGTCGCCGAACCGGATTATCGACACGGTGAGACGGACGGCGTCCGAACCCGGCGCCGCCACATCGTTGATCGGATCGTTCGAGCCCTGCCGCAGCCAGGCGCCGAGTTCACTCGAAGCGAAGATGTCCGCCAACGCTGCTCCGCGGTCACGCCGGCGATCGAGTCCGAGCAAACGTCCGGCAGCGGCATTGCACCATCGCAAGGCGCCCGCGTCATCGAGCAGCACCAGCGCGTCCGAGAGCGCGTCCGCAGCGCGACGCAAGCCGTGCAGTTGCCCGACGAGCCGGCGCTCAAGCGTCCTTCGCGACTGCCTCATGTCTGAGTCGAAAACCGATAGCCGGCACCGCGGACTGTCTGCACCAGCCGATCCAGTCGCCAAGGCTCGAGCGTCTTGCGCAGACGGCGGATATGCACGTCGACCGTACGTTCCTCGACATATACGCTGCCGCCCCATACGTGATCGAGCAACTGCGAGCGCGTGTATACGCGTTCGGGGTGGGTCATGAAAAAGGCCAGCAGTCGATATTCGGTCGGCCCGACCGCAATCTGCTCGGCGCCGGCATACACACGATGTCCAAGACCGTCGATCCTGAGGCCGCCGAGTTCGATCGCTCCCGAACCGTCACCACCCGGGCCGCGCCGCAGCACCGCCTTGATGCGGGCGATGAGTTCGCGTGTCGAGAATGGTTTTACGACGTAATCGTCGACACCGGCTTCGAGGCCGTTGACGCGATCCATTTCCTCTCCGCGCGCAGTCAGCATGATGATCGGCACCTCCGCCGTCAGCTCGTCCTTGCGCAGGCGCCTGGCCAGATCCAGACCGCTTATCCCGGGCAGCATCCAGTCGAGCAGGATCAGGTCCGGTACCGCCTCGGCTATTGCCATTTGCGCCTCCTGCGCGTCACCGGCGTGTACTACCTGCATGTCGGTCTTGCGCAACGCGAACGCGACCATGTCGCGAATGGCGGCCTCGTCTTCCACGATGAGAATGCGTTTGTGCATGTCGGCTGGCATCCCGGTGACGCTTAGGTGACATTATTGCAACGCAACGATGTGACAGATCGATGACGGGGGCAACGTCCGTTCCGTTCCCGAAATCCGCCGTCGCGGTCTTCGGCCGCCTCGCAGGCCTCGCGCGCGGTTCGTCGTGCTGTCCGGATCAGTGAGTATGAGCCAGCATCGGCGCGTCGCGAAGCGCCGCGTAGTTTTTAGCAGGCAACAAAAAAAAATCGGGCCGGAGCGTCGCTCCGACCCGAAGGTCTGCGTGAATGGTATCGAGGTTGTCAGGCAACGCGGCGTTCATGTCGCCCTTCCTGGATTTCCTCGATCAGCTTGGCGTTGAACGCATCGAGGTCCTTCGGCGTGCGACTGGTGACGATTCCATTGTCGACGACGACTGGCTTGTCCACCCATTTCGCTCCGGCATTCTCGATATCCTTGCGGATGGTCGGGACCGAAGTCACCGTGCGGCCCTTCAGCAGGCCCGCATCGGCCAGAATCCACGGCGCATGGCAGATCGCCGCGATGATCTTGCCGGACTTGCCGAAGTCCCCGACCAGATTCAACACCGTTTCGTTCACACGCAGGCGGTCCGGATTGAACAGCCCACCCGGCAGGACGAGTGCGTCGTAATCCTGCGCATGCGCCTCGCTCAGCGAGCGTTCGACTTTGACTTTCGTGCCTTTGTCGAAATGCCTGAAACCCTGGATCTCGCCGCTCTCCGGTGAAATCACGTGCACGCTTGCACCTGCGTTCCTGAGCGCCTTCATCGGCTCGACGAGTTCCGCCTCCTCGAACCCGTGGGTGGCGAGGATCGCGACGTTGCTGCCTTTGAGATTGATATCCATGAGGCCTCCTTGATGTCCGAAGCACCAGCAAATCACCGCTGGTTCGCGAACAACGATACAGAGGGCACCTTGAACCTGTGCGTAAGGCAGGCGGTGCAACGTCTCGTCGATTCACGCAGGCTGTTGAACCCGCAGGTCGAGCTGACGCGCACGTGGAACGCCGTTCGCTTGCCGCGCCGAAAAAAAAGCCCCGCCGAAGCGGGGCAGATTGCATGAAGAGTGCGGCCAGGGATATCCGCTTCTTGATCTTCGCGATCACGGACGATCGCACGTGTACCAAAAGTGCAGCCAGGGGTTGCGGCTCGTTGCACGTCCTTCGACTTCGCCGTTTTGCGGCTACCCTCGGGACGAACGGCGTTGCCTCAGAAATCCATGCCGCCCATGCCACCCATGCCGCCCATGCCGCCACCACCGCCACCGCCGCCGTGGTTGTGCTCTTCCTTCTTCGGCGCCTCGGCAACCATCGCCTCGGTGGTGACCATGAGCCCTGCGATCGACGCGGCATTCTGCAATGCGGTGCGCGTGACCTTGGTCGGATCCAGGATACCCATCTCGACCATGTCTCCGTATTCGCCGTTCTGCGCGTTGTAGCCGTAGTTGCCCTTGCCGTCGGTGACCTTGTTCAGGACCACGCTCGGCTCGTCGCCCGAGTTCGCGACGATCTCGCGCAGTGGCGCTTCCATCGCGCGCCGGGCGATCTGGATGCCGTGGTTCTGATCCTCGTTGTCGCCCTTCAACTTGCCGATGCCGGCCAGCGCGCGGATCAGCGCGACGCCGCCACCCGGGACCACGCCTTCCTCGACGGCCGCACGCGTCGCGTGCAACGCATCTTCGACGCGCGCCTTCTTTTCCTTCATCTCGACTTCGGTCGCGGCGCCGACCTTGATCACCGCGACGCCGCCGGCGAGCTTGGCCACGCGCTCCTGCAGCTTCTCGCGATCGTAGTCGGACGAGGTCTCCTCGATCTGCGCCTTGATCTGCTTGATGCGCGACTGGATCGCCGAGGCTTCACCGGCGCCGTCGATCAGCGTGGTGTTTTCCTTGGTGATCACGACTTTCTTGGCACGACCCAGATCGGTCAGCGCAGCCTTCTCGAGCTGCAGGCCGACTTCCTCGGAAATGACCTGGCCGCCGGTCAGGATCGCCATGTCTTCGAGCATCGCCTTGCGACGATCGCCGAAGCCGGGCGCCTTGACCGCACAGACCTTGACGATGCCGCGAATCGTGTTGACCACGAGCGTCGCGAGCGCCTCGCCCTCGACTTCCTCGGCAACGATGAGCAATGGCTTGCCGGCCTTCGCGACACCTTCGAGGATCGGCAGCAGGTCGCGAACGTTGGACACCTTCTTGTCGTGCAGCAGGATGTACGGATCTTCCAGTTCGACCTGCATCGACTGCTGGTTGTTGATGAAGTACGGCGAAAGATAGCCGCGGTCGAACTGCATGCCCTCGACGACGTCGAGTTCATTGTCCAGACCCGAGCCTTCCTCGACCGTGATCACGCCTTCCTTGCCGACCTTGTCCATCGCCTCGGCGATGAGC
>JBAVZT010000006.1:0-2735 GCA_049588955.1 Rhodanobacteraceae bacterium
GAGGCGATCGCGCTCGACAGGCTGCTCGACATTGCACTGGTGAACCCGGCCAGACCCGCGCTCGAAAAGCTGCCGACATTGCCGGTGTACCAGCTTGGTCGCGCCGCCTCCATTTGCGTAGCCGAAAGCGCATCGGAGAAACGTTTTGCCCAGGCTTGCCCGACATCGAGCGCGAGCGCGTACGGCAGGTATTCGGAAAAAAGATCGGGGCGGCTTTCCGGGCGATAGCGCGAGTCGAGTTCCTGCTTTTCGGCGACGCCGAGATACCAGCGAAACCCGTTGATGCGATCGAGCAGTTTGGCGCCGTCCTGGGTCGGTGCCTTCATCCAGTGCGCGAACGCGATATTGGTGCCGATCAGTGCGGCAAAGATAGCCGTCGTTACCGGCCCGAGAATGACGCCGATTGCAATCAAACCGGCAATTTCGCCGCCGATGAACGGTAGCGCGAAGAGCCACGCACCGACCGCGCCGGCGCCGGCCAGCGCACCATGGGCAGCGCGCGATTGCTGCCAGGCGCTGCTGACCAGCGCGTACACGCCGAAACTCCAGATGGTGAGCCAGAACGCCATGAAGACTGCCGCCCCGATGCTGGCGAGCGCGAGGCCGGGCGCGATGGCGGCAAGGGAGATCGCAACGCCAGGCAGCAGGGTCTTGCTGTGCGTGAGGAAATACTTTTTCTCATAGGCGCTGGCGAGCGCCTTTTGCAGGGCGCCGCGCGCGCGCTGCATGACCGCATGCACCGTCTGGGTCAGTTTGAGGGAATCGCCGTAGATGAACAGTTCCGCCGCGAGCGCCTTTTCTTCCGGTTTCAGCGAAGCTGCGTCCTTTCCCGGCAATCGTTTGAGCGTGATGACCTTCGCCTCGTCCTGATCGATCGTGAGCCGTCCCTTGGCCGCAAGGCCGAGCACGGCAGCGGAGAAGCAGACGTCGTCGTAACCCAACCGGCGGACGTAACGCAATGCCGCAGGTGAATCGCCGTCAGGCGGCTCGTACAGCGGGATCACCACACCGGACGCGGGATCGCGACCCCAGCGGGTCCAGACGATGCCGTAGTAGATCCACAGCACCAGCAATCCGATCAGTCCGGAGAGTACGGCGCCGTTGTCGCGCAGAAACCAGCGTATCTTCTGGCGCACATCGGGCTCGATCACGATGCCTTTGGGGAATTCGAGCACGACGCTCAAGCCTTCCCGGGATCCAAGCGTGCGCGTGGTCGCATAATGCGCGCCGCCGGGTTCGGTCCGCGCGGTCAGCGCATGTTCCTGCGAGCCTTGCGCACCGGTGAAGCCGAATGCCTCGAGCTTCGTCGCCGGCACGGGTTGCGGCAGGCTGATCGCGGCACTGGCTTGGTCTATCGGGAAGATCCAGCCGTTGCCGGTCACGTTCCAGTAGAGCTCGTCGTGATCGGCGAAAAAGCCCATCTGGCGTTGCGTGTGATACGTGAGCGTGTAGTCGTGGTCGCCGCTGCCGACGATGATGTCGGCGTTTCCGAGATAGATGCGCACACCATTGCTGCGTGCTTCGCTATGCCAGTCTTCGGTTTTCCCGTCGCGCGTCGCACCGTCGACCGTAAAGTCCACGACATAATGGTTGCCGAGACGATCGCGATAGCTCGTTGGAAAATCACGATAGATGCCGTGGCGGATGTTGTCGCCCTCCGCGTGCACGCGGATGTGTTCGGTGACCGCGAGGCTCGCGTCCGCGGCGATCGCAATGTCGGCGTGGTAGTCGAGGATGCGCTCGTCGGCGCGACATGCGGGCGCGCAAAGCGCGAGCAGTCCCAGTGCGATCAGGCAACGGCGCAATGAATCGATGAGCATCGGCTTCTCCTGGATCGAGGCTTCGATACAACAACACGCAAACTGGCGCGAAAACATGCCAGGCGGCCGCGAGCGGCTCCGACGCGCGATCTCTCAGTCGAGTGCGACCTGCGGCGCAGCCTTCGCATCGGCTTCGGCCGCAAAGAACTCGGCGGGCCGAAAACCGAACGCGCGTGCGATCGCGAGATCGGGAAAACGCTCGATGTGCGTGTTGAACTGCCGCACCGAGCCATTGTAGAAGCGACGTGCGTGCTGCAGCGCGTCCTCGACATCGACGAGTTCCCGCGAGAGCTGCGCGAAATTCGCACTCGCCTTGAGATCGGGGTAGGCCTCGGCCAGCGCGAGCAGGCGGGTCAGGTCGAAGCCGAGTGCGGTTTCCGCGTCACCGCGTGCGGCGACGCCGGTGGCTGCGCGGCTTGCGTTGCGTTCCTCCGCGACGCGTGTGAACAGGTCGCGTTCGTGTCCGGCGTAGCCGCGCACGCTTTCGACCAGCGATGGCACCAGATCGTGGCGCCTCTGCAATTGCACGTCGACGTCGCTCCAGGCCGCGCGCACCTGGTTGCGATCGCGCACGAGTCGATTGAAGATCCAGCCGGCAAATGCCGCGAGCACGATCAGGATCAGCACGATCATGGTTTGCATGGTGGTTCGCATTGCACTCGGCGCCAATGAAGGATGGTAGCGGAAGTGCGGATACGGGGCGCGTCATTCCGCGACCGTCGCGGCGAGCGGACCCGACTTCACGGCGTACACGGTCGGCGGGCCGAGGGCCGCCCTATGGGGCCGATTTCTCGGGTGTTCCTACGGCGGCGGGCCGAGGCCCGCTCCATGGGGCCGATTTCTTGGGGTGTTCGGCGGCGGGCCTTGGCCCGCCGCCATGGAGCCGATGTCGTGTCGATAGGGCGGGCCTTGGCC
>JBAVZT010000007.1:0-11031 GCA_049588955.1 Rhodanobacteraceae bacterium
GGATGAACGTGAGCGTGCCGCTTTCGGGCTGATCGGCATCGTGCTCGCCAGAGCTCACGCAGTAAACGCCGGACCACGTCGCCAGCGGATGATTGTGCACGCCGAAGAATCCGCCGCGGCGCGTCACGTGAAACCATGCGTCCGTCTGCACGCGCAGGTGTGCGCGCGTCGCCGCGTCGTAGCGATTGAGCTGCGCGACCAGGTCGACCACACGCGACAGGCAGAATTCGCGCAGCTCGGCGATTTCGGACTCGGGCCATGAAAAAAGGTGAAAGTGGCTTTCGAACAATTGCCTGTTGCGCACCGTATACGGCCCCGGATTCGCGTAACGCGCACCTTCGCTTTCGCGCGCCAGAAACAGCTTGCGCAGCGCATCGTTCATGCGCTGTGGATCCGGATGCTGGTCGTAGGCGAACGCCAGCGCGAACATCGGGTTGATACGGAGCATGGTCTTGACGACGGCGGGGCGACAGGTGTCCTAATGTAACCGCGCGGACGCTTGGCAGCGAATCATTCCGTTGGTGCCCACGTGCTCACCCGCCCGGTCATCGCCCGGGCGCGAGAACATCCCGTTTGCCAGCTGCTCGTCTCGCACGCGCCTGCTGCGTACAATGCGTCGATGCAGATCGGCCCCTACCTGATCGATCCGCCCGTCGTGCTTGCGCCGATGGCCGGCGTCACCGACAAGCCGTTCCGGCAGTTGTGCAAGCGCCTCGGTGCCGGGCTCGCGATGTCGGAGATGACCGCGTCCGATCCGCGCCTTTGGACCACGCGCAAATCGCTGCTGCGCATGGATCACGCAGGCGAGCCCGAGCCGGTCGGCGTGCAGATCGCCGGCACCGATCCGGCGGTGCTGGCCGAGGCGGCGCGCCACAACGTCGATCTCGGTGCGCAGATCATCGACATCAACATGGGGTGTCCGGCGAAAAAAGTCTGCAACGTTTACGCCGGCAGCGCGTTGCTGCAGGACGAGGCGCTGGTCGCCCGCATCCTTGCGGCGGTTGTCGGCGCGGTCCCGGTGCCGGTCACGCTGAAGATCCGCACCGGCTGGGATCGCGAGCATCGCAATGGCGTCGCGATAGCGCATATCGCGGAAGATTGCGGCATCGCCGCCCTGGCTGTTCACGGTCGCACGCGCGCCGATCTCTACGGCGGCGAGGCCGAATACGACACGATCGCCGCGATCAAGTCCGAAGCGCGCATTCCCATTCTCGCCAACGGCGATATCGACTCGCCGCAAAAGGCACGACGTGTGCTCGACTACACCGGTACCGACGCCGTGATGATCGGCCGGCCCGCGCAGGGAAGACCGTGGATCTTCCGCGAGATCGCTAGTTTTCTCGAAACCGGCGAATTGCTCGATCCGCCGAGCGCCGCGGATGTCGGCGCAATCCTGATAGGGCATCTCGAGGCGCTGTATTCCTTCTACGGCGAAGCGCAGGGAGTGCGCATCGCACGCAAGCATCTCGGCTGGTACGCGAAGGATCAACCCGAAAACGCCGCGTTTCGGGCAGTCGTCAATCGCGCCGACACCGCGCGCGAGCAGTTGCACTTGACGCGTGATTACTTCGACCGACTTCAGACTTGGCCCGTGCGTCTGGCGGCATGAATTGCGCGGCAACCGGCAACGGCAACGGCAACGCTCAGGATCCGTCTCGGACCTTCAACACGGCCAGTGCCTGCCGGACGCGATCGATATCGGCGGCGAGGATCGCGAGGTCGGCCCCGCGATCGTCCTGAAGCACGGGCTGGCCGCTTGCGTTGACGCCGTCGGCTGCCGTTGCGATCCCTTGTTCGATCAGGCGTGCGATGTACTGCCCGCTTTCCTTCGGTGATTGGAATCCGCGGCCCACCAGCAGCACATCGCCATCGCCGTCCACCAGTTTGAAGTGAAACAGGCCATCGGTTTCGCGATAGCTGATGAAACGCGGTGGCCTGATTGCGGACGTTGCGGCGCTCGACGATTGCGCGCCCCGTCGTTTTGGTGGCGCGCGTGCAAGGTCGCGCAACCCGACCGCCTCGCGCAGAGCGTCCATCTGCGGCTGCGCTCGCTCGCGCGCCTTGGCGGCGCCGGAGCGCAGAATCTGCTCCATTTCCTGCGGTTTTGCGATCAGCGCCTTATAGCGTTCGCGCGGCTCGGCGAGTTCCGCATCGAGCCGTTCGAATAGTGCCTGCTTGGCATCGCCCCAGGCGATGCCGTCGGCAAACGCGCGACGCATGCGATTGGTCTCGTCGGCATCGGCAAACGCCTGATAGATCGCGAACAGATTGGAGTTGTCCGCATCCTTGGCTACGCCCGGTTCGCGCGAATCGGTCACGATACCGAGGATTGCCTTTTTCAGAGCACGAGGCGGCAGCCACAAGTCGATCGCATTGTCGTAGCTCTTGGACATCTTGCGACCGTCCGTTCCGGGCAGCGTTGCGACATGTGCGTCGATGCGTGCCTCGGGCAACACAAAATAGTCGTGGCCATAAATGTGGTTGAAGCGCTGCGCAATGTCGCGCGCCATCTCGATGTGCTGCACCTGGTCGCGCCCGACCGGCACCTCATGCGCGTTGAACAGGAGAATATCGGCGGCCATCAGCACGGGATACAGATACAGGCCCGCGTTGATGCCGGCATCGGCATCGCCACCTGCGTTTGCCTCGACTGCGGCCTTGTAGGCGTGCGCGCGATTGAGCAGCCCCTTGGCGGTCACGCAGGTCAGGAGCCAGGTCAGCTCGGGAATCTCGGGAATGTCGGATTGGCGATAAAAAAGCACGCGCGCGGGATCGAGACCGAGCGCAAGCCAGGTCGCGGCGATCTCCAGCGTCGAGCGCGCGACGCGCGCCGGATCGTCGCACTTGACCAGCGCGTGATAGTCGGCCAGGAAATAGAACGACTCGACATCGTCGCGCCGGCTCGCGGCAATTGCGGGCCGGATCGCGCCGACATAGTTGCCGAGGTGCGGCGTACCGGTGGTCGTGATGCCGGTCAGGTGGCGTCGGGTCTGCATGGCGCTGTCGGAATGAAACGGGCCACGCAAGGGTGGCGCTTGGGGCGGCGTTGGGCAAGTCCTCAGGCGCAAGTCCGCCAACAGACGGATGGTTCTGCGCCTTCGGGCCTAGGTCGCCTTGCGCTGGTCGCGAGCGGTTGCGGCTGTCATAAATTGCTGCTTGCGCCGCACCGCAGGGGTCGGCATGTCAATCAACCAGGGAAAGCCGATGAGTCCCAAGTACATTCTGGCTGGAGCGCCCGCGCTGGTCATGGCCGCGTCCTTTGCTGCGCGCGCTCACGCGGCGGAAGCGGCGGCCGCCGATCAATCCAAGGCCGATGACCAGAACGGCACAACCCTGCAGCGCGTTGAAGTGAGCGAGCACACCCAAGACGATACGCGCCCCAAACTGCAACACATCATGAAGGAAGTCGACGGTCCGCTGATCACGGTCACCAAGAAGACCTCGATCACCAAGCTCGACAACATTCCGACGGTCGTCGACAACAACCTGCGCGATCTGTTTTCGCAAACGCCGGGCCTGTATTACTCCGAGCAGCAATCGCCGGGCCAGGTGAATCTGAGTTACCGCGGCATCGGCAATCCCCAGGAATCCGAATTCGTCACTGTCCTGCAGGACGGCATTCCGCTTGAGGGCGACTGGATCGGGTTTCCGACGCTCTATGTCTTCCCGTTGCCGCAGACCATCGAGCAAGTGCAGCTCATCCGCGGCGGCAGCTCGCTCTTGTACGGGCCGGAGCCGCCGCCCGTCGTCAATCTCATCAGCCGCAAGCCGGATCCGAATTCACCGCTTTCCGGTTATACCGAAAACATCGTCGGCAGCAATGGGTTGTTCGGGACGTTCAACAAGATCTCGGGCACCTCGGGCCAGTGGGATTACCTCGCGGACGCGCACTACCGCAAGAATGACGGTGAACGCGACAACGGCGACTCGACGCTCGAGGGCACCGATGTGCATGTCGGCTATCGCGGCCAGGATGACTCCTATACCGCCCTAAATTTCCATGCCTACCTGCTTGATACGGGCGATCCGGGCAAACTCTCTTATCCGCAGTTCGTGGCCGACAACGAACAGACCACGACACCGTTCAACAACCTGTGGACCGACCGCTATGTGCTGAGCCTGAGCCACGATCACCACATCGACGAGGACACCGACCTCACGGCCAAGGTCTGGGCCGGTTACCAAGACCAGGCCTCGCGCTCGCAAGACCGCGGCGCGATGCCGACCAACTCGACACTGCAGGATGAGCAATTCCAGTTCAAGGGCGTCGATGCACGTTTTGTGCATCACTGGGGTCGCGGCAATGCGTTCACGGCAGGTACCACGTTGTACCACTCGGATGCGCCGTTTCGTCAGTGGGAAGACGCGGGGCTCTCGCCCGATCGCTACGATCGCTTCGGTTCCCCGTGTATCGCAAATTCGGATGTCAACTGCGAGAAGCTGCGCCAGCACCGCTCCACCGACTACGGCGCAGTCTTCGCCGAGAACGTGTTCCGGTTCGCCAATCGCTGGCACTTCGTGCCGTCGGTACGCCTCGAACGCGAGAAAGTCGACATCGATGAAACCATCCATACGCCTCGTACCGGCGATCAACTCGTCGATCGCTCGGTAAACCACACGGTTCCGCTGTTCGGTCTCGGCCTCGGCAACGATTTCGGCCATCGCAACGAAACCTATTTCAATGTGTCCCAGGGCTGGCGCCCGGTGCGCTATTTCGATATCGGTTCGCCGTTCGGTAACCTTGATCCGAGTCCGCTCAACGATCCGGATCCGACCCACGTCGTGTCATTCGAAGCGGGCGTCCATGGAACGCCGGTCTCCGGTCTTTTCTATGACGCGAGCTTGTTCTGGGTCAACGTCAAGGATCGCATCGAGAGCCAGCCGGCCGGTCCCGATGCGCCTCCGGGCAACACGATCGACGTCAATACGGGCGACACCCGTCATCGCGGTTTCGAGGGCGAGATCGACTACGATTTTCTTGCCGCGCGAGACCCGCACACGAACCGCCACTTCTCGGTGTTCGCGAACCTGAGCCTGCTCAATGCGGAGTTCACTTCGACCATCAATCCGGCCAACGAGGGCAACCAGCCCGCATTCTCGCCGAACTACCTGGCACGAGTCGGCGTCGTGTATCGGGAAGACAAGAAAGTGAAGCTGGCGCTGTCGGCAGTGTCCGTGGCCAGCCAGTATTTCCAGGATTCGAACTTGCCAGTGGCGACGCCGGACGCACCGAACTACATTCCCGCCAAGGTGCCGTCGTACACGGTGGTTGACTTCAGCGCCGACTACTGGGTGCTGCCGCAGGTACGTTTGCTTGGTGGCATTTCCAACCTGGGCGACCGCAAATACTACAACCGCGTCTTTTCCAGCGGAATCGATCCGGCCGCCGGGCGAACGTTCTATGTAGGCGCTTCCTACGAGTTCTGAGGCTCATGGGATTGTCACCCAGGCAAGGTGCCGAAACGGGTACCGGTTCACAGTGAGTGAACGCGCGTGGAGCGATACTGCAACTCCTGATTGCAATTGACCCATCGCCATGCGCCTTGTTGCTGTTGTCCTGTTGTTTGCGACCATCGGAGCCTCGGCCGCGCCGGCTTCGGGCGACGTGCTGCTGGACCATGCGGTTCTCGGCCGGCTCGAGGCGCTGCATTCGGGATCGCAGCTTGTCCTGCCGGCGTTTCCGGTGGCCCCGGGTGTCCTTGCGCCGGTAAAGTTCAAACGCGTCGAGGTGTACGCGACCGGCGCTCGCCTTGTCGAGGTGGGCACGCAAGGGGAACGCGAACTCGCGCGCAGTCGCCGCGTCGAGTTGATCGGCGTCAGCGAAGACGGCTCCGCGCGTATCAGCCTGTCGTTCGATCCCGGATTCGGGCGGATGCGTGGTAGCGGTTCCGGCCCGGACGGGTTGTTCGCGATCCAGGCAGAACGCGCTGCGCAAGGGCTGCATGTTCGAGCCATATCCGCCGATCGGGCATTGCCGCCGGGCGTCGTGCCGAGCATCGAATCCATCGGCAACGACGCACTGCCGAGTGGCCAACCGATGCCGAGCGCGTTTGAGCTTGAGCTCGCCGGACTCGCCACGCCGGGAGGCAGCCAGCGCATTGCGATCGTCGCGATCGATACCGACAATGAATTCATGTCCGAGCGCTTCAACAACGACACAGGAGCGGCGGCGGACTGGATCGCGGATCTGTTCGGCGTCATGAACGCGATGTACCAGCGCGACCTCGATGTCCGGCTGACCGAGGGCACCACGTTTCTGCGCACGGCGCCGGATCCGTACGCTGCGAACGACACGCCGGCCGACAGTGCAGATCTCGACGAATTCGGCAGCTACTGGCAGACCCATTACGCAAGTATTTCACGCAGCTTCGCGGCATTGCTGTCGGGCAAGTCCGCCAGCGGCAACTCGGCATCCGGCATCGCCTGGCTCAACGCCTATTGTCGGACGCAATCGACCGGTGGCAGCTACAGCGTCAATCAGATATTCACCAACTCCGGGATTCCGGTCGATCTCTCGGCGCGCATCAGTGGCCATGAACTCGGCCATAATTTCGGCGCCTACCACACGCACTGCACCGATGTGACAACCGGCGCCGCGCCGGTCAGCACCAACACCATCGATCAGTGCTTCAACGGCGAAGCGTCGCAGGGGTGTTACAGCGGGCCGACCAGTTGCCCGACCAGCGGACCCGGCCATCCGATGGGTACCATCATGAGTTACTGCAATCAGAACGGGTGCGGGCAGGATGTCCTCCAGTTCCATCCCACCCAGATCACGACCCTATCGGCACTTATCGCCGCGAATACGCCGAGCTGCCTGATGGAAGGCGGCGACGCGATCTTCGCCAACGGGTTCGAGTGATTTTTCTCAGTCGCGCATGAGCGTCGATTTGCCGAAAAGGCTTTCGACCAGATCGACCATGAGATCGGCGGTGCGGTTGTGTTCGTCGAACGCCGGGTTGAGCTCGACCAGATCGAGTGAACGCATGCGACCGGTGTCGGCGATCATCTCCATGCACAACTGCGCCTCGCGATAGTTCGGGCCGCCCGGCACGGTCGTCCCGACCGCCGGCGCGATTGCCGGATCGAGAAAATCGACATCGAAGCTGACGTGCAGATGGGTATCCGTGTCGACATGGGCGAGCGCGCTTTCCATCACCTTCTTCATGCCGATCTCGTCGATGCTGCGCATGTCGAAGATATCGAGCCCGTTGTCGTGCACCAGCCGTTTTTCCCCACGATCGACCGAACGGATGCCGATCTGGTGAATCTCCGAAGGCGAGATGGCCGGGGCGCTGCCGCCGAGCTCGGTCAACTCGCGCGGGCCGTTGCCGCACAGGCAGGCGACCGGCATGCCATGGATGTTGCCCGAGGGAGTAATCGTGCTGGTATTGAAGTCGGCATGGGCGTCGAGCCAGAAGATGACCAGCTTCGTTCCGCGCTCGCGGCAGTGGCGCGCAACCGCGGTGATCGAACCGATCGCCAGGCAATGATCGCCGCCGAGCATGATCGGCAAGCGGCCCCCGGCGAGTTCCGCCGCGGTCGCTTCCATCACGCTGCGCGTCCACGCCACGACCTCGCTCAGGTGCCGATAGCCGCCGATTGGCGGCCGCCACGGGTTGATCGGTCCGGCCAGATTGCCACAGTCGGCCACATCGATGCCGCGTGCGGCCAGCGCCTGCGCCAGCCCTGCAACCCGCAGCGCTTCGGGACCCATCGAAGCACCGCGGTCGGCCGCGCCGATATCCGTCGGCGCTCCTATCAGGGATACGGCGGGAAACTCCTGCATGATGATATTCACTCTGCAATTGCGTGACGACGCATGGTGCCGACAGTCTGACTCGAACAGACGACCTACCGCTTACAAGGCGGTTGCTCTACCAACTGAGCTATGCCGGCGCGAAGTCCATTCTAGTGGACTGCCACGCTCTTTCCGAGAGCGCGAGCGCCGGGTCCCGCGACAGCGCGACCCGCCTTCCAAAACAGAGCGGAATCCATAACAGGAAGTCTTGGGGACTGCGCAAGGCACCTGACATCGGCTCAGAAACAATCAATCTTCTTTTCCTGCAAGCCGGAGGGATCCGGCACGTGTTTGCGCCAATCCACCGATTGGCCGGGTTCCACCGCATAGTCCACCCAGTACACCGGCAGGTCCTCGCTGCGCGCGATCAATTGCGGGGCGAAGCCGAGCCCGGCGATTTCAGCGCGGCGGCGTTCGGCATTGCCGCGATCATGGAACAGGCCGAGCGAAACGGTGTTCTCCTGATCGCCGGCGGTGACCACGTAGTAGTCGCGCACGCCTCTTTGCGACAGACGTCGAGCGGCGTCGAGCGCCTGCTCGCGTGTTGCCAGCGCAGGCAGATAAACCCAGTAGCCACGCGCCTCGGTTGCGTGCGCTTCGCGAAACTGTACTCGACGCGTGAACGGCAGTAGCGCGTTCATCGCTCCGCGCATGTCGGCTTGACTCGGAAACGGGCCGATCGAACGGCAATCGTCGTTGGCCAGCTCGGCCTTGTCTTCGGGCGCCGCAGCCATTTCCGCGCTCGCCGCATCGCCGCCATTTTCGCGTTCGGACAGCAACACCAGCGGCGCAACGCCCGGATCGGTCACGGGCGGGGCATGTGCCTGCGGCGCGTGCGCGAAGACCAGCCAGCAGGCAGCACCGATGTTGAGAGTCAGCAGCAGCAGAAAGAGGACGCGGACGAACATGGAGCAAGCGGCGCCGGCAACATTCGGGAATGCATGATTCTAGCGCCGTCGCTCCAGTGCGGAGATCCGAGCCGCGCTTTGCGCTGCTTCGCCGGCAGCGTCACCGGCCCATAGCGCGAGGCCGCGCAGTACCAGATCATGGCGGCGTTCGGCATGCGGCAGGAGGGACTGGAGTTCTTCGCCACCACCGCCGGTGAGGATGGTGGCCGCTTCGGCGCCCAGCCGCTTTGCGCTGGTGCGCCGGAAATGCTCGATCAACGCAACCGCGGCCAGCAGCGAACCGCTGTACAAGGCGTCGGCCGTATTGTCGGCAAACTCGCACAGCCGGCCCGGTGCCTCGACAACGCGAGCCGTCGCTGCGGTCACCGCTTCGCGCACCAGAGTCGGGCTGGCTGTGATCAGGCCGCCCAGGTGGCAACCGCGGGCGTCGATTGCGTCAAGCGTCAAGGCAGTGCCGACACTCACGAGAATTTGCGCACGCGGCACTTCCGCGTGCAAAGCAGCCAGCGCCATGAAACGATCGACACCGAGGCGCTGCGCCGTGGCGTAAGCGTTGCGAATACCGAGCGCCGCGCGTTGACTGCTCAGGAATTCCGGCACCACGCCGAATCGTTCGCGCGCGAAATGGCTCAGATCCGCCTCGCGCTCCGGTGTGATGACGCTCGCAACAAGAATGGCGTCCGGTTTTGGCAAGGCCGCCCAGTTGGTCCCGAGCACTTCGGCGAGCGGAATGCCGGCGTGCGCGAACACCCCTCCCGGCGCGAATCGTCGATGATCGAGCGTGGCCCATTTCAAACGGCTGTTGCCGAGATCCACCAGCAGTTTCATTCGATGCCCCGCACGCTGACCCTGCCCGAATTCACGCTGAATTCCCCGTCATCGCCTTCCACACGCAATGCGCCCCGCGCATCGATACCACGGGCGAGCCCTTCACGCATCGTCCCCGGCCCGTATACGCGCACGCGTTTGCCGGCCAGTGCATCGTAACGCGCATAGTCGGCGGAAAACGCGGCAAGCCCTTTGTCGGCAAAAATTTCCAGCGCGTCGACCAAACGCCGCAACAACGCCGCGGCCAGGCGATTGCGATCCGGGACAGCGTCAGACGCGAGCGTTGCAAGGTCGATCCATGGCTGACCCAGAGGCGCAGTATCGTTGAGGCGGACGTTGAGGCCGACCCCAATGACCGCGTGACACGGCCCAAGTGCGTCTCCACCGAGTTCGACCAGAATACCGGCAAGTTTGCGCCGACCAGCGACGATATCGTTCGGCCACTTCAGCTGGACGCGATCCACGCCGAGGTCGGCGAGTGCGCGCACAACGGCGACGCCGGCGGCCACGCTCAGGCCGGCGAGCGCCGCGATCGACAGATCGAACCGCTTCAGCAACGACAATGCCAAGCCGCCGAATAACGGCAGGTGCCAGACGCGACCGTGTCGGCCGCGGCCTTCGATCTGGATTTCCGCGAGACATGCGAGTCTGTCGGGCGCACCCCGCTCGGCGAGACGCAGCAGCTCGCTGTTTGTCGAGTCGATGCGCCAATGCACATGGATACCGCCCAGAGGCGCAGCGCGCGCCGGGGTGCGCCGCGCGAATTCCGTGGAGATCGTTTTTTGATCAAGCAGGTCGACCGGTGCCGACAATCGGTAGCCGCGGCCGCTTTCGGCGACGATCTGCACGCCCGACGCGCGCAAGCGTTCAATCTGTTTCCAGACGGCCGCACGTGTGACGCCGAACCTTCGCGCCAGCTCGCTGCCGGATGTCACGCGGTCGGCTGCCAGTTCGGCGAGCACCGCGGAGGATACCGGAGAGGCGGCAATGGATGGGCCAGCGGGCAAAACGGCCTGCCTCGGTTTGCATCGACGAGTGCACACTGTATCGCACGACATGAGCAGCGTGGGCGTGAGCTGTTCCGCGTTGTGCGAAAGTCTGCGGGAACCGGCGCACGGCGATGCCTTTCCGGGAATGGCAGCCTCTCACCTGTCAGGATCGGCGGGTCGGGCGCATGGGCGGGTCCGCCGATACAGCGTCCGGATGTGCCAGACCCTGGGGCGCGACTGCTTCCGGAACGCTGTCCGCCGGTGTCCGGTTTTTCTGTCCGGCGGACGGAAGACACGCCTATTGTCCGCGCTGCAAGTCCGCCAGATGGTGCTTTCGTCGCTGGCATGATCGATGCTAAAAGCTTGGGAAAAGATGGCGTCAAAGGCTTTTGTTGCACGCTTGATGGCGGTCCGCGGGTAGAGCCAAAAGGCGAATCGTGCGAGCATGGGCGCCTGCCCCGGCCCATCGTGACCATCGAAACCGGGAGTCCCACGATGAAAAAAT
>JBAVZT010000008.1:0-4778 GCA_049588955.1 Rhodanobacteraceae bacterium
CAGCGATAGCGAGCAGCGCAATGTGCGCGACTGGCTCGATGCGCGTGGTATCGCGCATCGCGACTACTGGGTCGCCAACGTCATCGAGACCCGCCTGTCGAGCGCCGTCCTCGCCGATCTCGGGCGCCGCGGCGATGTGACGCGGATCGTGTCCAATACGGTGATATCGGCGCATCTGCCGCGTCCCGAGACCGGGGCGGAGTCGTCCGACCAGCCGACGACGATCGAGTGGGGCATCATGCAGATCAATGCGCCGCTGGCCTGGGCCGCGGGAGACACCGGCCAGGGCGTCGTGATCGGCGGCGAGGATACCGGCTATCAGTGGGACCATCCGGCGCTCGAACCGCAGTACCGTGGATTCGCCAACCGAGTGGTCGACCACAATTACAACTGGCACGATGCGATCCACGACTCGAGCGGCAATCCCTGCGGCAACGACTCGCCGTTTCCGTGCGACGACTATGGACACGGTTCGCACACGGCGGGGACCTTTGCGGGCGACGACGGCGGTGCCAACCAGATCGGCGTCGCGCCCGGCGCAACGTGGATCGGCTGCCGCAACATGGACCAGGGCAATGGGACACCGGCGCGTTACATCGAATGCATGCAATGGATGCTCGCGCCGACCGATCTGACCGGCCAGAATCCGAACCCCGATCTGGCGGCGGACGTGCTCAGCAACTCATGGACCTGTCCGCCGAGCGAAGGCTGCACGGCCGGTGACGAGATCGAGGCGGCGGTCGACAACGTAGTCGCCGGCGGTGTCTTCTTTGCGGCAGCGGCCGCGAACGACGGGCCGGCTTGCGGCACGATCACCGGGCCGCCCGCGATTTATGATGCGAGCTTCGTGGTCGGCGCCACCGACAGCAGCGATCGCCTTGCGTCGTTCTCCAGTCGTGGCCCGGTAACCGGAGTCGAATTGATCCGGCCGGATGTCTCGGCTCCAGGTGTCAATGTCCGATCTTCAGTACCGGTCAACAGCTATGCGTTATACAGCGGTACCAGCATGGCCACGCCGCACGTCGCTGGCACGGCAGCGCTGGTCATGGCCATGGATCCTGCGTTGAAGGGCAATCCGCAACGGGTCGGCGAGATCCTGCGCGAAACCGCCGAGACCGAAGGCATTACCGATCCGTACAATTCCGGCTGTGGTGGCCTGACCATGAACGACTGGCCCAATTATCAGGCCGGCTACGGCCGGGTGGACGCGTGGGCTGCGGTGCAACTGGCCGATACGTTGCTCGACAGCGGATTCGATGACTGATGAGCTAGCCAGCGCGGTCGGCGGCAAGCTCGAAAGCGCTGTTTGCGAACACGCGGACGAGGATGTCCTGGTCGTCGCGATTTCCTCGCGCGCGCTGTTCGATCTGTCGGAAAGCCATGCGCTGTTCGAGGACGAGGGGCTCGACGCGTATGCGCGTTACCAGATCGCGCACGAGGACGAATTGCTGGCGCCGGGCATCGCGTTTCCGCTGGTGCAGAAACTGCTGCGCCTGAACAGCGTCGTGCCGCAGGCGCCGCGCGTCGAGGTGATTCTGCTGTCGCGCAATTCTGCCGATACCGGTCTTCGAATTTTCAATGCCATCGAACACTACGGCTTGTCGATCGTGCGTGCCGCATTCACCAACGGGGCACCGACCGCGCCGTATGTGCACCCGTTCGGCGCCGGTCTGTTTCTGTCGGCCAACCCCGAGGATGTCGGGCGTGCGCTGGCCAACGGCATCGCGGCGGCGACGATTCTGCCGTCCAAGGCACCTTCGCGACAAAGCGAGGAGTTGCGCATCGCCTTCGACGGCGATGCGGTGGTGTTCGGCGACGAATCCGAGCGGCTGTCCGCCGAGCAGGGAATCGACGCATTTCATCGCAACGAGGTTGAACATGCCGACGAACCGCTGACGGTCGGTCCGTTCCGGGCCTTTCTCGAAGCCTTGCATCGCATCCAGGCCGCATTTCCGGTGGACGCCTCGCCGATCCGCACCGCGCTGGTCACCGCGCGCTCGGCGCCCGCGCACAAGCGCGTGATCCTGACCCTCAGACGCTGGGGTGTGCGTATCGATGAGGCCTTGTTTCTCGGCGGCCGCGACAAGGGGCCGTTTCTCGAAGCGTTCGGTGCCGATATCTTCTTCGACGACTCCACCGTCAATACCGATTCGGCGCGCCGGCATGTCGCGACCGGCCACGTGCCTCGCGGCGTGCACAATCCATGATGCAGCACCAGAACGTCGTCGACCTTCGAATCCGCGATTTCATCACCGTCACCGAAGTGGATGCCGGCGCGACCTTCGCGGAAGCGATTTTCCAGCGCAAGTACCGGCAGAGCGTCCCGGATTTTCCGCACCACATCGTGGCGCTCTATCGTGACCGCGAACGCCGCTTCGTGCCGGCCTCGTATGTGCACTTCAATCCAGCCGGCGACATCTGGCTGGTCGGCGGCGGCTGCACCGACGGGCGCGCCTTCGCCTCCATGGACGAGCGACAGCGCGCGGCGATTACTGCCGCGGGCGGCTTGCTGTTGCAGACGCTGCGATTCGGTTTCGACAAGTTCGCCGATCGCTGCGATGCGTTCTTCGGCTACTGTGGCGATCCGCGCGCGTGGGAAGTCGATCTCGCGGCCGGCTTCATTCCGACCGCGCACGACAAATTGCTGGTCAAGTGGCCGCGGCCGCTGGGCGACTCGCGCCGCCAGGAACTGACCGCCAGAGCCCACGTGCTCGGACCGTTCTGAATGGCTCGCCCGACCGTGCACCCGGGGTCGAGTTGCCTCGGACTTCGCGGTCTGTTGCTGTGCCGGCTCAGTGGCGCGCGCTCCGTTGCGAGGGAGCGGGGGCGCTCAACCGCCGGACGGCCGTGACGATCGCATCCGACCGCTGTTCCTGGATATCGTGCGATGCGCCGGGCACGATCACGACGAGTCCACGCGACGACGCCGCCGCGATCCGTTGGTGGCCTTTGAGGTAGGCGGCCGCGGCAATGCTGCGATCGGACGGTGCAACCCAGGCCCGGTCGCCGCCTGCACTGAGGACGATGACCGGGATGGTGGGATTGATGGGTGGCATCGACCTCACCGCAGCGATGTTCGCGACATCCGAATCGCGTTCGGAAACGCCGGTTTCCCACATTGCAACCTCGCGATAGCGTTGCCGAATCGAATTGCCGAGGCGCCGGCTCAGCCCGGGAATCGACGGCGGCACGCAGGCTTGCGCTGCGCGCGTGTTCGCGCGCAACTCGCCCTTGCGTGCCGCTTCGGCGCAATGGCGCGCGTAGTCGGTGCTTTCAGCGCTCGTTGCTGCTTCCCGCGCGGCATAGTCCGGCGCATCCTGTGCCAGCGTTTCCGACACCGGATCGACCAGCACCAGTGCTGCGACATCGGCCGGATGGGCACTGGCATACAGGCGCACGATGTAGCTGGCCATAGAGTGTCCGACCAGGACGAGCGGTGTATCGAGCTTGGCGGCGTGCACCAATGCGTACAAATCGTCGGCCTCCGCCTGCGCGGTGCGCGGCAGCGGGCCGGGGTCGCTGAAGCCGTATCCGGCACGATCGTACGAGCAAACCCGGTTGGTTCTTGCGATCAATGGCTGAACCTTGTGCCACGACATCGACGTCATGCCCTGACCGATGTCGAGTAACACGGTCGGCGACCCACTGCCGCTGCAACGCAGATTCAAGGTGCGACCGCCGATGTTGACGCGCTGCGCAGGCGCGGCATAGATATCCAGGGAACGATCCGGCGGCCTGGCCACGTCTCTTGCGCAAACGGTGTCGCTCGTGAACAACGCAAGCACGAACAGGACGGCCGACCGATTCATCGCACGATTCATGGTCATTTGCAGGGCTGCGCGGACATGACGTGAGATCAGAGGTTACCTGGAGGCGGGCTTGGAGCAAACCGGCTCAGCCGTGGCCGATCGATTCGCGGAGGATGGATTCGAGCTCGCCCGGCGACTTCCAGTGCCAGCCGCAGATGTAGCGCGGCAGCAGCCAGCGATCGCTCGCATCGTGGATCGGCTCGGCGCCGTCGCTGAAGGCCGCCTCGATGCCGTGTTCGGCGCGGCGTTCGGGAAGATATTCATCGTGCAGATAATCGCTCACATGGCCGAACGGATAGCAGAACAGGCTGACTCGATGCGGCGCAAGGCGCGCATTCAGGTAATACGAAGCCTGTGCGATCTCGGCATCGGCGCGCATTTCGTTGTCGACCGCAAGGAACGAGCCGCGCGGCATGTCGTCGGCGCCCGGGGTTTCGAGCGCAGGGTGATTGTGGTCCCAGCTGTGGTTCTCGATTGCAATCAAGCCTGACCGCTGGGCCGGCCGCCACCAGCGCTCGCTCATGGCACCGCGCCCGGCCAGGCACGCGTGATCGAGTTGCCGGCGCGCATCGGCGGATGCGATCACGAAGGCGGTCAGGTGCAAATCCGGTTGCGCGTCGCGACCGCGTTCGCGGCGAAAATCGAGCATCGCGTTGAACAGGCTGCGCTGTGTGCCGTGCTCGGGATGCGGCAGGTCGAAATAATCGAAGTCCGTGCCGTCGTCGCATGACAGCGCAACGCAACCCTCGAGGTCGTGGTCGGCGCGGCCGACGAGGCTGTCGACTACCCGGCGCAACGGAACGATGCGCAGACCGAGATCGTCGATGAGGCGAAGATCCGCGGCAAACGCCACGTGATCGTTGTCTGCATAATCGCTGCCGGTGACATTGGCCGCGTGATAGGTCAGTACCGGAACGCGCATGGAATCGTGACGGGCCGTGGAATGGGCGGCGCCGAGCGCCATGGTTG
>JBAVZT010000009.1:0-11527 GCA_049588955.1 Rhodanobacteraceae bacterium
GTGCGGCACGTCCCATCATCAATAGGCAATCTGGACCTTCCAAGAACAAACCGGTCGCAGCCAAGACCAAGAAAAAGACCAAGCGCGTGGTGACGGATGCGATCGTCCATGTGCAGGCCTCGTTCAACAATACGGTGGTTACGGTTACCGATCGGCAGGGCAATGCCTTGTCCTGGGCGACCGCCGGCGGGGCGGGTTTTCGTGGGTCGCGAAAATCCACGCCGTTTGCGGCGCTGGTTGCGGCCGAGATGGCCGCACGGGCGGCCTCCGATTACGGTGACAAGACCGTCGAAGTGCGCATCAAGGGCCCTGGTCCGGGACGCGAATCGACCGTGCGCTCGCTCAATAACGTCGGGTTCAAGGTGACCAACATCATCGATGTGACACCGATTCCGCACAACGGGTGTCGCCCCCCGAAGAAACGGCGCGTGTGATTGCGATCGTCAACGGTCGCGAGAATCAAAAAACCGGCCATCAGCCGCCGGCCTTTTGAAAGAGAGAATTCGAACCATGGCTCGTTACATTGGACCCACCTGCAAGCTGGCGCGTCGCGAAGGCGCCGACTTGAGCCTCAAGAGCCCCGCACGCGCACTCGATTCGAAGTGCAAGCTGGAGCAGAAGCCCGGTCAGCATGGTGTCGGCACGCGACGCGGGAGGCTCTCCGACTATGGCGTGCAGTTGCGCGAAAAGCAGAAGGTAAAGCGGATTTACGGCTTGCTCGAACGGCAGTTTCGCAGCTATTACCACAAAGCCACCGGGCAGAAGGGCAATACCGGCGAGAACCTGTTGCGCATGCTTGAAGGCAGGCTCGACAACATTGTCTACCGGATGGGCTTTGCGGTGACGCGCGCACAGGCGCGCCAGATGGTTTCGCACGCTGCGGTCACGGTCAACGGCAGGAAAGTCAATCTGCCGTCTTTCCAGGTCAGGCCCGGAGACGAGATCATGTTGACCGAGCGCGCGCGCAATCATCTGCGTACCAAGGAAGCGATGACGGTTGCGCAGGAAATGGACCTGGTGCCGCTGTGGATCGAGGTCGACCCGAACAAGTTCAGCGGCATCCTCAAGTCGCTTCCGGAGCGCGCCGATCTTCCGTCGGATATCAACGAAAGCCTGATCATCGAGCTTTATTCGAAGTAAGGGCCTTCCGGCGAAGGCTTTTTTATCGTTTCTGCAAGAAAATCCTCGAGGATTTTCGATCTGGAGACCTTTATATGGCGGCATCGTCAACCCAAGTGCTGCGTCCGCGCGGCCTTCAAGTCGAGCGTACCAGTCCCAATCGTGCCAAGGTTGTGGTCGAACCGATGGAGCGCGGGTTCGGTCACACGCTCGGCAACGCACTCAGGCGCGTGCTCCTCTCCTCCATTCCCGGCTGCGCCATTGTCGAAGTCGAGATCGATGGTGTGCTGCACGAATACACGACGCTCGAAGGTCTGCAGGAGGATGTCATCGAGGTTCTCCTGAATCTCAAGGATGTCGCCATCCGCATGCACGGACACGACGAGACCACCCTGGTTCTCAACAAGAAGGGCAAAGGCGTGGTGACTGCCGGTGACATCACGGTGGATCATTCGGTCGAGATCATCAATCCAGAGCATGTGCTTTGCCACCTGACCAAGGATGTTGCGCTCAACATGCGTCTCAAGATCGTGCGTGGCGTCGGCTATCAGCCGGCCACCGCGCGGCGCCTGCCGGACGAGGAAGCGCGCCCGATCGGCCGCTTGCAACTCGACGCCTCGTTCTGCCCGGTTCGCCGCGTCGCCTACCATGTCGACAGCGCCCGCCTCGAGCAGCGCACCGATCTGGACAAGCTGGTGCTGGATGTGGAAACCAACGGCGCGATCGAAGCCGAAGACGCGGTGCGCAAGGCGGCCGAGATCCTCCAGGATCAGATCACCGTATTCGGCGATTTCTCACGTCGCGAAAGCGAGGGCACGGCGACCGAAAAGAACGGCGTCGATCCGGTACTGGTGCGACCGATCGACGATCTGGAACTGACCGTGCGATCGGCCAATTGTCTCAAGGCCGAAAGCATCTATTACATAGGCGACCTGGTTCAGAAGACCGAGGTCGAGCTGCTGAAGACCCCGAACCTCGGCAAGAAATCGCTCACCGAAATCAAGGATGTGCTGGGGCAGCGCGGCTTGGCGCTCGGCATGAAACTGGAAAGCTGGCCGCCGCCGGGCCTCGCTCACGGTATGCAGCTTGGTTGATGGGTTTGCTTCGCGATTACCCGTGATCGCGAAGATCAGGAAGCAACCATCCGTGGAGTTTGTTTATGCGATCATCCGTGATCGCATGGATCGAATGCAGTCATCCGTGGCTGCACCATCGAATCAAGAGCCTGCAAGAGCCTGAGCTCTCGGCAACGGTATTGAAGAATTGGAATATCAGCCATGCGTCACTTGAAATCCGGTCGCAAGTTCAACCGAACCAGCAGTCATCGCCACGCGATGTTCCGCAACATGGCGGCGTCGCTGATCAAGCACGAGCTGATCCGCACGACGTTGCCGAAGGCCAAGGAACTGCGCCGCGTGGCCGAACCTCTGATCACGCTCGGCAAGACCGATGGCGTGGCCAATCGTCGTCTGGCGTTTTCCCGGTTGCGCGACAAGCAGGCCGTCGGCAAGTTGTTTGTCGAAATCGGCCCACGCTATCGCGAGCGCAACGGGGGTTACCTGCGCATTCTCAAATGCGGTTTTCGGGTGGGGGACAGCGCACCGATGGCCTATGTGGAACTGGTCGATCGCCCGCGCACGGACACTGAAGCCGCCGGCTGAGCCCATGGGCGTGGTCGAGCTTGCACTGCGCCAGAGGGTATGGGGATCGTCCGGGTTTGCGGCTTCCGGCCCGTTGCGGGCATCATGAGCGAGTGGCCCGCGTATTGCGATGCCGCCCGGATGCGGAGTTGGAAGCAATGAGCGCAAGTCCCCTGGCGTGGCCGTTCCGCCCGCAGTTCTTCATCGGCTTTGTGGTTTGCGCGGCATTGCTTGGGTATGCGCTGTTCGAGCAATACCACGCAGGCATCGCACCTTGCCCGCTGTGCAGTCTGCAACGCGTCGCGTTCGTCGCACTGGGCATCGTGTTCCTGATCGGCGCGGCGCATGGACCGCGTGCCGCGGGTGGCCGCCGGATTTACGCCATCTTGGTGTTGCTTGTCGCCGCCGCCGGTATCGCGATCGCTGCTCGTCATCTGTGGTTGCAATCGCTTCCGCCCGACAAGGTTCCCGATTGCGGCCCCGGCCTCGCCTACATGCTCGATGCGTTTCCGCTCTCGAAGACGCTCATGATGGTGTTTACGGGGTCCGGTGAATGCGCGGTCGTGAACTGGCAGTTTCTCGGACTGGCCATGCCGGCATGGGCGCTGATCTGGTTTGCGATACTCGGCGTCTGGGCGCTGTGGAGCGGGTTTCGCGCCCGCACTTGACGCGACCGTGTCGGCAGGATTGCAGTCGATGCCATCCGCGGCGTGTTGAAGCGGTTGCAACCGTCGCCCGGATTTGCCTGTGGCATCATGGCCGCTACCTCGCAGCCACTCCCGCATGAAAACGAATCGACTCGCAATTGCGCCCGTACAAGCCGCCGACGGCTGGCATCCGGCGTCGTGGCAGTCGCGGCCGCATACGCAGCAGCCCGCCTATGCCGATGCGGCGGAACTCGATAGTGCGCTCGCGCAACTGCGCGAACTGCCGCCGATCGTCACTTCCTGGGAAATCATAGCGCTCAAGCGTTTGCTGGCCGATGCCGCCGAAGGCCGCCGCTTTCTGCTGCAAGGTGGCGACTGCGCCGAAAGCTTCTCGGATTGTTCCTCGCCGCTGATCTCCAATCGTCTGAAGGTCATGCTGCAGATGAGCCTGGTGCTGGTGCACGGACTCAAGTTGCCGGTCGTGCGCGTGGGGCGGTTTGCCGGCCAGTATGCCAAGCCACGATCGGCCGACGTCGAGCGCCGTGACGGCGTGGCGTTGCCGTCCTATCGCGGCGATCTGGTCAATGCGCCCGAATTCACCGCACAGGCACGTCGCGCGGATCCGCAGCGGCTGCTCGAGGGTCACGCGCATTCGGCCATGACGATGAATTTCGTGCGTGCCCTCGTCGACGGCGGCTTTGCCGATCTGCATCATCCCGAGCTCTGGGATCTGGCCTGGGTCGAACACGCGCCTTTGCAGGACGAATATCGGCGCATGGTCGCGGCGATCGGCGATTCGGTGCGTTTCATGGAAACGCTGGTCGGCGAGCGCATCGGCAACTTCGAACGGGTAGAGTTCTATACTTCGCACGAAGCGCTGGTGTTGCACTACGAACAAGCGCTGACGCGCCAGGTTCCACGCCAGTGGGGCTGGTTCAATCTGGCCACGCACTTCCCGTGGATCGGCATGCGCACGGCGGCTGTGGACGCGGCGCACGTCGAATATTGCCGCGGCATCCGCAATCCGGTCGCAGTGAAGATCGGTCCTTCGACGCGCCCCGCAACCTTGCTGCGGCTGATCGGCACATTGAATCCCGAGAATGAACCCGGGCGTCTCACTCTGGTGCACCGAATGGGCGCAGCCGGCATCGAAAAGCACCTGCCAGCGTTGCTCAACGTCGTGAAGACGGCCGGCTGCAATGTGCTCTGGTGCTGCGACCCGATGCACGGCAATACCGAGCAGACGGCGGCAGGCATCAAGACCCGTCGTTTCGGCAATATCCGCGATGAGCTCGAGCGCGCATTCGATGTGCACAGCGCATGCGGAACGCGTCTGGGCGGCGTGCACCTGGAACTGACCGGCGAGAACGTCACCGAGTGCCTTGGCGGCGCGCGCGATCTGCACGAATCCGACCTTTCGCGCGCCTACAAGTCGACGGTCGATCCGCGGCTCAACTACGAGCAATCGCTCGAGCTTGCGATGCTGATCGTGCGCAAGCGCGGTGGTTCCGTCGTTCCCGCAAGCTGACCGGCGTCAGCGCAACGCGAAATCGGTGAACGCGAAGCGCTTGTCGCGCAACACCCGGTCACCGCGCACCAGGTGCAGCGATTGGCCGAACAATGGGCCGGCGTGACAAAGCGTATGGAACTCGCCGTTCTCTCCACAGCAATCGACATTCGCCGGCAGTTCATCGAGCAACGCCGCATCAAACGCGCGTCCGCTGAATGCGGCATCGAGTTGCGTCGTGTCGACACAAGTCAGCAGCGCGTGATGACCACGTTCGATGAATCCCCGGGCGAGCCCCGCTGTCGGTTCACCCCATAACGGAAACACCCCGCTCCAGCCAAGGCGCGCGAGAAGCGCCTCGCGCCACGCCCGGACATCACCCAGAAACAGGTCGCCGAAAGCGACATGGGCGAGGGTAGGCGTGGCTTCGCGGGCGCGCTCCAGTGCAGCGGCAAGGGCCCTTTCGTAATCCTCGTTCGAGGATGGCCAGTCGAGTTCGGATTCGATCAGCGGAAATCCCAGCGCATCGGCTTGTGCGCGCAATACGTTGCGGCGGATGCCGTGCATCGCCACGCGCTCGAACCTGCGTGTGAACGTGGTAAGCAGCCCGGCCACTTTCCAGGACCGGTTGGCCATGAGCCGCTCCAGTGCCATCAGGCAATCCTTGCCGCCGCTCCAGGCAAGCACGATCGGCCGGGCATCGGCGGCAGTCGCGGAATTCACGTCCACGACCTTAGCATGTGTCCCTGTGCCGGGGTCTCGGGTATCTTTGGAGTTCGCGCGTTGCGGATCGGCTGGTTGTCCATTCCGGCAGCGACCGCGTCGAGCACCTTTCTCCTTGCCTGATTCCGGGAATCTCCATGATCGTTCGACTGATTGCGGTACTTGCCTGCCTTGTCGCTTCGCTGCCGGTACTTGCGGCAACGGGACCGGCCCCCGATTCCATGCTCGCCGGCATGCACTGGCGCCTGGTCGGACCGCATCGCGCGGGATGGGCGACCATGGGCAGTGGCGTGCCGGGGCAGCCGAATACGTTCTATTTCGGTGCCGCAGGCGGCGGGGTGTGGAAGACCGAAGATGCGGGGCGTACCTGGGTCTCGCTGTTCGACGACGAGCCGGCGAGTTCGATCGGTGCGCTCGCCGTCGCGCCATCGGCGCCGCAGACAATTTACGTCGGCACCGGCCAGGTGGCCGCGCGCTACGACGTGGCAGCCGGCAACGGCATTTACAAGTCCGTCGACGGCGGCAGGACCTGGCAATCGCTCGGTCTCGCAGCCACGCGACATGTCGGCGCGATCCTGATCGATCCACACGATGCGAATGCCGTACTGGTTGCGGCGCTCGGTCACTACTTCGGTCCGAATCCCGAACGTGGCGTGTACCGCTCGAGCGATGGCGGCAACACCTGGCGGCAGACACTCAAGATCGACGCCGATACCGGCACCGTCGATCTTGCCAGAGCACCGGATGAGACCGGCACCATCTATGCCGCGGCGTGGCAGGTGCGCAACTATCCGTGGATGTCGTACTTCCAGCCGAATCAGGGACCCGGCAGCGGGGTCTACAAGTCGACCGACGACGGGGCCACCTGGAGGCGAATCAAAGGCGGCGGTTGGCCGGACGCCACGCTGGGACGCATCGGACTGGCCTCGACCACGGGCGGGCGCGTCTACGCGGTGGTCGACGCGGCACCGAACAGCGGCAATGTGCCGCACGCGAATTCGAAGAACGCCGGTGGCCTGTATCGTTCCGACGACGGCGGTGCCCACTGGGTGCGCGTCAGTTCGGAAGCCTGGTTGGAAAACGATTACTTCAGCCGTGTCACGGTCGATCCGACCGACCGCGATCGAATCTATGCCACGGGCCAGTCGATCCGCCGATCCGACGACGGCGGCAAGACCTGGACCGTGTTTCGCGGCTCACCGGGGGGCGATGATTACCATCATCTGTGGATCAATCCGGAGCAGCCCGATCACATGATCGCGTCGAGCGATCAGGGTGCCGCCGTCAGCGTGGATTCCGGACGGACCTGGTCGAGCTGGTACAACCAGCCTACCGGCCAGTTGTACCACCTTGCCGCCGACAACCGGTTTCCCTACTGGATCTACGCCGGTCAGCAGGACAACGGCACCGTCGCGATCGCAAGCCGCAGCGACTACGGCGCAATCAGTTTCCGCGACTGGCATCCGGTCGGCGCCGACGAACGCGACGACGAGATTCCCGATCCGGCCGATCCGGATATCGTCTACGGTTCCGGCCTCGGCGGACGCCTGTCGCGCTGGAATGCCGTGACCGGCGAAGTGCAGAACGTTTCGCCATGGCCAGTCGTGACCTATGGGGCACGACCCGACACCGTCCGCTATCGCTACACCTGGATCACGCCGATCGCGGTGTCGCCGCTCAAGCCGTATCCGCTGTATCAGGGCGCGCAGGTCTTGTTCCGTTCGCTCGATCGCGGAGCGAGCTGGAAGGTGATCAGTCCGGATCTTTCGGCCGCGAAACGAAACGCGAAGCACTGCGATGCCACGGTAACCGCAAAACTTGCGCTCGATTGCGGGTTCGGTGTGATCTACACGATCGCACCCTCGCCGCGCAGCAACGACATCCTCTGGGTCGGCACCGACGACGGCAAGGTGCAGGTGACGCGCGACGGTGGCGCGACCTGGAACGATGTCACACCGAAAAGCGTCTCGACGTGGTCCAAGATCAGCACGGTCGATGCGTCCGCGCTCGACGACGCCAGCGCCTACATTGCCGTCGACACGCACCGGCAGAACCATTTCGCACCGCAGCTTTACCGCACCCACGACTTCGGCGCGCACTGGACCCGTATCGACAAAGGCCTGCCGGCGGATCAGTTCACCAGTGTGCTGCGCGCCGATACGGCGACTGCGGGTTTGCTGTATGCCGGAACCGATCAGGGCGTCCATGTGTCGTTCGACGACGGTGACGACTGGCAGCCGCTGCAACGCAATCTGCCGACCGCCTGGGTGCGCGATCTGCTCGTGCACGACGACGACCTGATCGTCGCGACGCAAGGTCGTGCGATCTGGGTGCTCGACGACCTCGCGCCGTTGCGTCAGATGTCCGCGGCACGCGCGCAGGCCGGCGTCGTCCTGTTCAAGCCGGCGGACGCGTACCGGCAGCGTCGCAGCGAAAACCGGGACACGCCGTTGCCGCCGGAAACGCCGCTCGGCGAGAATCCGCCGGCCGGTGCGATCATCGACTATGTGCTGCCGGCCGCGGCGCAAACGCCGGTCGCGCTCGAAATCCACGACAGTAGCGGCAAGCTCGTGCGCCGTTTTGCGAGCGACGCGAAGGCGCCATGGCGCAACGCGGACCGCTATTTCGGCAAGGACTGGACCCAACCACAGAAGCGGCTGGGGACCGACGCCGGTGGACATCGTTTCGTCTGGGATCTGCACTATCCGCGCCCGCGCGTCATCAGCTACCAGTACAGCATCGCCGCGATTCACGGCGACGACACGCTGCTGATGCCGCTCGGCCCGACTGTGCCGCCCGGCACCTACGACATCGCGCTGAGCATCGATGGCAAGACCCTGCACGCGCCGTTGAACGTGCGCATGGACCCGCGCGCTGATGTCGATACCGGTGCGGTGGAACAGGCCGTCGCGTTCGGATTGGAAATCGACGCTGCGCTCGGTCGCGCGTATCAGGCGTATGGCGAGCTGAAATCCGTGCGCGATCAGCTTGGCGCGTTGCGCAAGCAGTCCGACGGGTCTTCACGCGAGGGATGGCACTCGTCGATCGACGCCTTGATGAAATCCACCGCGCCGCTGGTCGAAGGCCACGGCCGGCACACCACGAGCGTACCCGCGATCAGCGAGGTGCTCGCCTCGCTCGCGACCGATGTCGAGACGACCGACCGCGCGCCGACTGATTCACAACGCGCGGTCTATGCCGACTATTCGGTACGTTTAGGCCAGTCGCTCGATCGCTGGCACGCGCTGCGCGATGGCGATCTTGCCGCACTCGACGCCAGGCTCACTAGCGCCGGCAAATCCGCAATCAAGGTTCCGAGCCTCGAGCAAATCCATTTCGAGGGTCCGGGCGAGGCACGCGATTTGCCGTAGGTTGGTGACAGGCCGATTTCGCGCCGGTCGGGTGGTGCTCAGCCTTCGAGAGTGTCGAATCCGTTGGTGTTCGGCTCGTCCGCCGCGGGTTGCAGGCCGCGCAACGCTTCCTTCTGCATGCGCTGCAATGTCTCGAGAAAATCTGGCGAGTTGACGTCGAGATGATCGAGGCCGAGATTTTTAAGTATGTCGTAGCTCATGGATGCTTCTGCTGTCTGGTGACATCGGACCTGGTGCAGTGGACCTTGCTGTTTTTCGGTTTGTCGACAAACCGTGTAAATTCGCGACACGGTTGCTTACAGATATCGTGAGATTCTGACAATCGTCGAGGCGGTCCTCACCGCGGACGCGCGCGCCGCTCCGGCTTGCAATAGGTACTTTTGCATGGACCGAGCCCGGGAATCGATGTCGCGATGCAGGTTTCGTCGTAGCGGATCGCAATCAGCGCGCCAAGAATCGGCAGCAGGCTGCGCAGACCTGGCAACGACGCCTTGCACAAGTGTTCCAATCGACTCATGACGCTCCCCTTGTGGATTTCAGTTGAATACAAGCAAGGGTCGGGCCAAGGTCGCCACGAATGCGCACCCACTATCGATCTGCTGCCAAGGATCGATCGGCGTTCGTGCTGAGCGCATCGCGAAGTCGAAGCGCGCGCTGCAACTTCGCGCCTCCGGCTCTATGCTTCGGGTGAACGAGGGATATTCGTTCCATCGCGAGCCAAACGCCACGACGTATCGATGCCGCGCAGGTTCGGTGTCGCGAGGCCCTAGGCCGCCTGGCGCGACGCTTTTTTTCGATCGCTTTCGGTCAGGTGCTTCTTGCGCAGGCGGATTTCCTTCGGCGTCACCTCGACCAGTTCGTCGTCTTCGATGAACTCGAGCGCCTGTTCGAGCGACATGCGCACGGGTGGAGTCAGCTGCACGTTCTCGTCCTTGCCGGCCGCACGGATGTTGGTCATCTGCTTGGCGCGAAGCGCATTGACGGTAAGGTCGTTGTCCTTGGCGTGGATGCCCACGAGCTGCCCTTCGTAGATTTGGTCGCCCTCGTCGACGAGCAAGCGCCCGCGTTCCTGCAGGCCGACCAGGGCGTACGCGGGCGACGGGCCGGTGCCGTTCGAGATCATCACGCCGTTCTGTCGCTTCGCGATCGCGCCCTCGGCACGCGGCCCGTAACGATCGAACACGTGGAACAGAAGGCCGGTGCCGGCCGTGATGGTGCGGAACTCGGTCTGGAATCCAATCAGCCCGCGCGCGGGAATCAGGTACTCGAGCCGCACACGGCCCTTGCCGTCGGGCTCCATGTTGACGAGCTGGCCGCGGCGCGTGCCGAGGCGTTCCATCACGCCGCCCTGATAGGGCTCTTCCATGTCGACGACGAGTTGCTCGATCGGTTCGCTCATGACGCCGTCGATTTCCCGGACGATGACTTCGGGGCGTGACACGGCGAGCTCGTAGCCTTCGCGACGCATCGTCTCGATCAGGATCGAGAGATGCAGCTCGCCGCGGCCGGAGACCTTGAACTTGTCCGGATCCTCGGTTTCCTCGACCTTGAGTGCAACGTTGTGCAAGGCCTCGCGCATCAGGCGATCACGGATCTGGCGACTGGTCAGGAACTTGCCGCCGCTGCGATCCTTGTTGCCCGCGAACGGCGAGTTGTTGACCTGGAACGTCATGCTGATGGTGGGCTCGTCGACCGTGAGCACCGGTAGTTGCTCGACTGCGTCGGGTGCGCAGATGGTGTCCGAGATGCCGAGGTTCTCGATGCCGGACACCGCGATGATGTCGCCGGCGCGTGCTTCGGGCACTTCGCGCCGCTCCAGTCCCATGAAGCCGAGCACCTGCAATACGCGGCCTTGGCGGCGTGTGCCGTGGCGATCTATCACCGCGACCGGCATGTTGGTACGTACGGTGCCGCGCTCGATGCGCCCGGTGCCTATGATCCCGACATAACTCGAGTAATCGAGATTGGACACGCGCATCTGGAACGGCCCGTCCGGATCGACCTTGGGCGGATGCACGTGATCGACGATGGCCTGGAACAACGGCGTCATGTCGCCCGAACGCACGTCGCCGTCCATGCCGGCATAGCCTTGCAGCGCGGATGCGTACACGGTCGTGAAATCGAGCTGGTCATCCGTGGCGCCGAGACGATCGAACAGATCGAAGGTTGCGTTCAATACCCAATCGGGACGCGCGCCCGGCCGATCGACCTTGTTGATCACGACGATCGGCTTGAAGCCCATCTGGAAGGCCTTCTGGGTGACAAAGCGCGTCTGCGGCATCGGACCGTCGAACGCATCGACCAGCAGCAGCACCGAGTCGACCATCGACAGCACACGCTCGACCTCACCGCCGAAATCCGCATGGCCAGGCGTATCGACGATGTTGATGCGCCAGTCCTCTCCGTCCGGCGCCTTCCAGCGGATGGCGGTGTTTTTGGACAGGATCGTGATGCCACGCTCTTTCTCGAGGTCGTTCGAATCCATGACGCGATCGGGCGTCGCGGCACGCTGATCAAGCG
>JBAVZT010000010.1:0-1834 GCA_049588955.1 Rhodanobacteraceae bacterium
GCGTTGGATGTTTTCTGCTTTAATAAGCGCTCGCGCTCGCACATCTCGCGAGATCAATGGCTGGGTAGCTCAGTTGGTAGAGCAGAGGACTGAAAATCCTCGTGTCGGTGGTTCGATTCCGCCCCTGGCCACCACATTCGCGGAAAACCCTCCCGGCAGCAGCCACCGATCGGCGCCGCGCCGCTATCCTCGATTCGCCGCGTGGCGTTCTTCATGCGAGTCCCATCACGTGGCCGAGATCATGACTTCCGGCCCGGTTGCGTTCGGTACGAATTTATACTACAAGTGTAGTACTACTACTGTAGATGGCGGTTCCGGACATGGGCAAGAGGCCGAACATCACCTTGAGCGAGCTGCAGATCGCATTGATGCGCGTGCTGTGGCGGCGGGGGGAGACCAGCACGACCGACGTTGCGACGGAACTGGCCGAACAACGCGGGCTCAAGCACACGACGATTGCAACCTTGCTGACTCGATTGGAGAAGCGCGGCGTCGTGGCGCAACGTCGCGACGGCCGCCAGCTTTTTTATCGCGCACTCGTCGCCGAAGCGGATGTGCGCCGCTCCATGGTGGCCGACCTGCTCGATGCGTTGTTCGCGGGCGACGCCGAGGAGCTGGTTGCCCATCTGGTGCAGGAATCCGAGATTGCGCCGGGCGATCTTGCGAAGATCAAGCGCCGGCTGGCGCGGGAGGAACGCAATGCGAAGTGAACTTGTCGCAAGCTGGCTGCTGACCTTGACGCTGCACGCGGGCATCCTGCTCATGATCGCCTGGGCTATCGATCGCGGCGCGCTGCGGGCGCGACTGGCCTGGCGCGAATGGGTATGGCGTGTGGCGCTGTTCGGTGCGGTGGTGAGCGCGACCGCGCAGATCCTCGTCGACCTGCCGTCGCCTGCACGGTTCGCGTTGCCCGCGACCGATGCGGAGCAGGCCGTGTCTGCGCCGAGTGATGCAGCGGTGCCGGTCTTTGCGCCGCACCTGCCGGCTTCGAGCGGCGAGACACGAGTGGCACAGGATCAGGACGCCACGTCGGGCGTTGTGTCCGCCGCGAAGGCGCATGCGGCCCGGGCAGGCGCATTCGCGCAAACGCAGTTCGATGCGACGGATGATATCGAGCCGTGGCAGGCGGCGTGGGTTTCATGGCGGGACGTGCTTGTCGCCGCCTGGCTTGCCGGCGCACTGATCGCGCTGACAAGGACGTTGTTCAAGTGGCGGCAACTCGGTAGCAAGGTTGCTGCTGCGCAACCCCTGATTGAATCCGTGAGCGCCGCAGACGCCGCAGCGTTTGCGATCCACGCCCGGATTGCTTTGCCAAGGCTGGCGGCGCTGGATGATCTCGCCAGTCCAATTGCGCTGCCGGGAGGATGCATCATCCTGCCGCGCTGGGCATTTGAACGGCTCGACCGCGAGCAGGTACGCGCAATGCTCGCGCACGAAATCGCGCATCTGGCGCGGCGCGATCCGGCCTGGAAGCTGGCGACGGCCTTGTGGTGTGCACTGTTGTGGTTCCTGCCGCTGGCCGAGGTACGTCGTCGACTCGACGAGATTGCGGAACTCGCCTGTGATGCGTGGGCGGCGCACCACCTGGGTGATGGGCGTTCGCTGGCCGAATGCCTGGCCGAATGTGCCGGCCAACACGGTGAATTCGAATCGGAACTGGTCCCGGCAATGGCGCATCGCGATTCGCCCCTGTTGCGACGTATCGATCAGCTGATAGGCGGAGTTCCCTTGAAAACGAACTGCTCGCGCACCTGCGCGGGTGCGGCAAGCATCCTGGTGCTTGCGCTGGCGGCGCTCGTGATGCCGGGTTTCACGTCCGGGGTTGCGCACGCAC
>JBAVZT010000011.1:0-16565 GCA_049588955.1 Rhodanobacteraceae bacterium
CAATCGATCAGTTGAATGTGAAAACCGCAAGTGGCCCGCTCGGCACTGACGGTTGCTGGTAACGCACCCAACCGTTTCCGGTAGCGCCGAAGTTCCCCAGCTGCTCCCCATCTAGCCTGAAATTGCCGTTCGCATACCCTTCTCCCCGCACGGCGGGGAGAAGGTGCCCGGCAGGGCGGATGAGGGGCAGGGCGTCTCGCTTCGCGACGCCCTTGCAGCACAGCGACCCTCACGTTGTCCTCTTCCTGCTCCGCGGGGCGAGAGATCCGAGCGAACCGTCATTCGCCTCGCGCGCGGCCGTTTCCAATCAATCGCGGTTGAGGCACCTGGCACCGGCCGATATACTGCGCGGCCGTGCCGGAGTAGCTCAGTTGGTAGAGCAACGCATTCGTAATGCGTGGGTCGGGGGTTCGACTCCTCTCTCCGGCACCAATCGTTTTGCGCTACCGGGCGGTTAGCTCAGCGGTAGAGCACTGCCTTCACACGGCAGGGGTCACAAGTTCGAACCTTGTACCGCCCACCATCCGCTCGACGGCTCGGCGCAATACCTGCTGCGACACGGAATCAGTAATCGCCGCGCACCGAGCGCCAATCGCGCTCGTCGTCCGCGTGCACTTCATACCAGATGGCATTGAGGATGCCGAAGCAGCAGGCGAGCGCCAATCCCAGTATCCAGGCGAAATACCACATCAGTAGCTCTCCCTTGATTCGTCGGATTCGATGCGCGCACGCGTAACCTGGCCGCGCATGACGCGGAACGCCCAGGTCGAGTAAGCCAGCACGATTGGCAGCAACACGGCGGTCGCGAACAGCATGATGCCGAGTGTCCGCGAGCTCGAAGATGCATCCCATACGGTCAGGCCGTGCGCGGGATTGATCGACGAAGGCATCAGGAACGGAAACAACGAAATGCCCGCTGTGAGAATGATCGCGGCGACGGCCAAGCCGCTGGCGAGGAACGCAATTCGTCTGCGCGAAATCAGCATCACCCCCAACGACATCAGCACCGCGGTGATCGGTGCCAGCGTGAGCCACGGGTAGTGGTGATAGTTCGCAAGCCATGCGCCCCGCACGAGCGCGACCTGCTTGTCGAGTGGATTCGAAGGCGCATGGGTCTGCAGCGCGCTGGTGATTACGGGCGCCGTCAGGGTGAGCAGCCAGACACCGCAAACGATGAGTCCTGCCGCTGTAATCCCGGCCGTCACGCGCGCAATCCGTCTTGCGCGCGTCCCGACCGGATCCTCGACGCGCATTGCCGCAAAACATGCACCGTGCGTGACCAGCATGGCCAGACTTACCACACCGGCCACGAGCGCAAACGGATGGAACAGGCCAATAAACGACCCGTCATAAACAGGCAGCAATGTCGGCGTGAAATGGAAAGGAATACCGAGGAACAGATTGCCGAAGGCAACGCCGAACACCAGCGCGGGCACCGCACCTGCAATGGTCAACGCCCAATCCCACGCATTCCGCCATCGGGCATGCGGCAGCTTGTTGCGAAACACGAAACCGACCGGACGCAGAATCAATGCCAGCAATACCAGCAACATCGCGAAATAGAAACCCGAGAACGAGGCTGCGTAGAGCAGGGGCCACGCGGCGAATACGGCGCCGCCGCCGAGAATGAACCAGACCTGGTTGCCTTCCCAATTCGGCTCGATCGCTTCCAGCACCATGCGCCGCTCAATGTCGTCGCGACCTATCCAACGCAGGACCGCGCCCACGCCGAGATCGTAACCGTCGGTCACGGCAAACCCGATCAGCAGGATGCCCAGCAGCAACCACCAGATCACGCGCAATGCTTCATAGTCGATCATCGCCTGGCCCTTCCGTTCTCGCTGGAACGCCGGTCAATAACCGGCCCCGCATCGACCGGCCATAATTTCATTTGTTCCGGGCCGCCGCGGATGGCGCGCAACATCAGCATCACATCGACGACGGCCAGGCCGGTATAGAGGACAACGAATCCGATCAGGCTGGTCAGCACCTGGGCGGAACTGGTCGATGACACACCCATGAAAGTCGGCAGAACGCCATCGATCGCCCACGGCTGGCGGCCGGTTTCGGCAACGATCCAGCCCAGTTCCGCGGCAATCCACGGCAGAGGCAGGCTCCACAGCGCTACGCGCAGGAACAGCGGACGATCCAGCCTGCGCTTTGACGCAAGATAAAACGCCCAGGCGAACAGCGCGATGAAAAAGAAGCCGAGCCCCACCATGATGCGGAACGACCAGAACAACAGCGGCACATTCGGCACGGTGCTCCACGCGGCACGATCGATCATGGCGGTATCCGCCGTGGTCGGATCGTCGGTGTAGCGCAACGTCAGCAAACCGAATCCAAGATCTCCGCTGAGCGGAACAAACGCCGCGCGCTTGGCCGGATTGTCGGGGTCGGCACGCAGCGCGCGCAATGCCGCGTAGGCTGCAATGCCTCGACGGATTCGCAGCTTGTTTGCGTCGACCAGCTCGTGAATCCCGGTCACCTTCTCGTCAAGCGAACGCGTCGCGATCAGTCCGAGTGCCCACGGGATGTGGATGGCCGCGACGGTCTCGCGCTTCTGCATGTCCGGTATCCCGAAAACCGTAAACGACGCTGGTGGTGGCTGCGTATGCCATTCCGATTCGATCGCGGCGATCTTCATTTTCTGGTTTTCGGAGGCGGCGTAGCCGCTCTCGTCGCCCAAGACAGCGACGGACAATGCCGCTGCCAGGCCGAAGGACGCCGCGACCGTCATCGATCGGCGCGCCATCTGCACGTTGCGGCCGCGCAACAGATACCACGCGCTGATCGACAGCACGAACATCGCTCCGGTCACGTAGCCGGCGCTGACCGTGTGCACGAACTTGGCTTGCGCTACCGGGTTGAACAGCACCGCCGCAAAATCGGTCACCTCCATGCGCATGGTCCGGAAATTGAAAGTGGCGCCGACGGGATATTGCATCCAGCCATTGGCGATCAGGATCCACAGCGCCGACAGGTTCGCGCCCAGCGCGGTCAGCCAGGTCACACTCAAGTGCTGCAGCCGGCTCATCCGCTCCCATCCGAAGAAGAACAATCCGACGAACGTGCTCTCGAGGAAAAATGCCATCAGTCCCTCGATGGCCAGCGGCGCCCCGAAAATATCGCCGACATAGTGCGAGTAGTACGCCCAGTTGGTGCCGAACTGGAACTCCATGGTGATGCCGGTGGCCACGCCCATCGCGAAGTTGATGCCGAACAGAACACCCCAGAAGCGCGTCATCTGCTTCCAGATCTCGCGCCCTGTCATGGCGTACACGCTCTCCATGATCGCCATGATCACGGCCAGGCCGAGCGTTAGCGGGACGAACAGGAAGTGATAGAGCGCGGTCAGCGCGAACTGCAGGCGCGAAAGCTCGACGACATGAAGATCCGGCATGGCGATTATCCGGTGGCGAGAAAATGTTGTGCGACGGCGCGCTCGTCAACGTGGGGTCGCTGCGATGGCGAGAAGAGGAAAAGATACAGCGCAACGAGCACGACAAACTTGACGGCGAGCGTAATCCAGACCCCGGTGCGCAGACGTCCGATCAACCGCGGGCGGGAAACTTTTGTGCCTCGCGATGTCATTGATCGGAGATCCGCTTGTTCAGTGCCGCAACCGGAAACCGTTTCGAACAAGCACACACCCACATACGCGGCTCCGTCACGAACTCGTCAATGGCGACGTTAGCGCCCCAGGCAGCGGCGGGTATTGACCTGAATCAACAATACCCGACGCGCAATGGCTACCATTATGATAGCTCGTCCGCGCGGCCGATCGTGTCATGCGCACGCCCAGCCCGGCCAGTTGTTCCGCGTGCCGCATGACGGCCGTGACAACAAACCCAAACCGTTCACCCCAATACAGGAACTCGAGCTTTGGAATCACCTGTTCTCGCGCCGGACTTGCTCGACAAGATCGACGCCTACTGGCGTGCCGCCAACTATCTGTCAGTCGGCCAGATCTATCTCTACGACAATCCGCTCTTGAAACGCCCGCTTGCGCTTGCGGATGTCAAACACATGCTGCTCGGACACTGGGGCACGACCCCGGGGCAGAACTTCATCTATGCACATCTGAACCGGATCATCAAGCAACACGATCTCGACATGATCTATGTCTCCGGCCCGGGGCATGGCGGGCCGGCGGTTGTGGGCAACGCCTATCTGGAGGGTACCTACAGCGAGATCTATCCGGACATCAGTCAGGACGAAGCCGGCCTGCGCAAGCTCTTCGTGCAGTTCTCGTTCCCCGGAGGCATACCCAGTCACGCTTCGCCAGAGTGCCCCGGCTCGATCCACGAAGGAGGAGAGCTGGGTTACTCGCTGAGCCATTCCTTCGGCGCGGTGTTCGACAATCCCGACCTGATCGTCGCCTGCGTCGTCGGCGACGGTGAAGCGGAAACGGGTCCGTTGGCCACGTCGTGGCATTCGAACAAGTTCCTCGACCCGGCCACCGACGGTGCGGTGCTGCCGATCCTGCACCTCAACGGCTACAAGATCGCGAATCCGACCCTTCTTGCGCGCATCGGCCGCGAGGAACTGGAACAGTTGCTGCACGGCTACGGCTGGACGCCATGTTTCGTCGAGGGTCACGAGCCGGAAATCATGCATCGGAAGATGGCTGCCGCGCTCGACAGCGCGGTGCAGCAGATCCGCCGTATCCAGCACGCCGCCCGCGCGGGCGGCGTGCTGTCGCGGCCGACTTGGCCAATGATCGTACTCAATTCGCCCAAGGGCTGGACCGGCCCCAAAGTCGTCGACGGGGTACAGATCGAAGGAACGTTTCGTGCGCATCAGGTGCCGCTTTCCGATCCGGCCGTGCATCCCGGGCACCTTGCGCTTCTGGAAGACTGGCTGCGCAGCTATCGCCCGCACGAGCTTTTCGACGAACGCGGCCGATTGAAACCGGAATTGGCCGAACTGGCACCGGTCGGAGAGCGTCGCATGAGCGCGAATCCGCATGCCAACGGCGGCTTGCTGCTGCGCGATCTGCGCATGCCGGATTTTCGCGATTACGCGATCGAGGTTCCGTCGCCGGGTATCGGCGGAATCGGCGATACGCATGTGCTGGGGCGTTTTCTGCGTGACGTGACCGAGCTCAACGGCGAACGCCGAAATTTTCGCGTGTTCGGCCCGGACGAGACGATCTCGAACGGGCTCGAAGCGCTGTTCGAGGTGACCCGGCGCCAATGGGATGCCGCCACCGTGCCGAACGACGAATTTCTCGCGCCGACAGGACGCGTGATGGAAATGCTCAGCGAGCACCAGTGTGAAGGCTGGCTGGAGGGCTATCTGCTCACCGGGCGGCACGGTCTGTTCAACTGCTACGAGGCGTTCATCCATATCGTGGATTCGATGTTCAACCAGCACGCCAAGTGGCTCAAGGTCACGGCGCAGCTGCCCTGGCGTGCCAGGATCGCCTCGCTCAATTATCTGTTGACCTCGCATGTCTGGCGTCAGGATCACAACGGCTTCACCCATCAGGACCCGGGATTCCTCGACCACGTGGCCAACAAGAAGGCCGGAGTAGTACGCATCTATCTGCCGCCGGATGCGAACTGCCTGCTGTCGGTGATGGATCATTGCCTGCGCAGCCGCCACTACGTCAACGTGGTGGTCGCGGGCAAACATCCGGCACCGCAATGGCTGAGCATGGACGAGGCCGTCAAGCACTGCACCAAGGGCATCGGTATCTGGCAGTGGGCCAGCAACGATCAGGACATTGCACCGGACGTGGTCATGGCCTGTTGCGGCGACGTGCCAACGCTGGAAACTCTTGCCGCCGTTTCGATCATGCGCGAACACCTGCCGGATCTTCGGATACGCGTGGTAAACGTCGTCGATCTGATGCGGCTGCAGCCGCAATCGGAGCATCCCCACGGTCTGAACGACGCGGATTTCGACGATCTCTTCACCACCGACAGACCCGTGATCTTCGCCTTCCATGCCTATCCGTGGTTGATCCACCGGCTGACCTACCGGCGCACCAATCACGCGAATCTTCATGTGCGCGGCTACAAGGAAGAAGGTACTGTCACGACACCGTTCGACATGACGGTGCGCAACGACCTCGATCGCTTTCATCTGGTAATGGACGTTGTCGATCGCGTGCCGCAATCCGGCGAACCCGGTGTCTACCTGAAGCAGCAGCTCAAGGACAAGTTGATAGAACACAGGCAATACATCACCACATACGGCCGGGACCTGCCGGAAATCCGAGATTGGAAGTGGCGCGCGATGCCTGCGGGATGATGCAGCGCGATGTACATGTCAGGATGGCTCGGCAAACAGGCGACGGAGGCGAAAATGTCGGTTCAACTCAATGAAGAGAACGGCGGAAAGGTGCTCGTTGTTCACGTCAGCGGCACGCTGGTCAAGGCGGACTACGAGCAATTGGTGCCTGAGTTCGAGCGGTTCGTCCGGCAGCATGGAAAGATTCGCCTGCTGTTCGACATGACCGATTTTCACGGATGGACAGCCGCCGCGGCCTGGCAGGACCTGAAGCTCGGCATCAAACACTTCGCGGACATCGAGCGTCTGGCGATGCTTGGGGACAAGAAATGGCAGCGTGGAATGGCGACGTTCTGCAAACCGTTCACAAAGGCGCAGGTCCGGTATTTCGATCAGGCCGCTGCCGCGGAGGCGCGAACTTGGTTGAACGAAATGTAGTGCCATCCGGGCCTGGAAGACATGTTCGCCTGGCGTGACGGTCGGAGCGGGCCCGAAGCCGCCGCACACGCCGCCGCCGGTTGGAGGTGGGTCTGCCCCGGCACACACCTGAGGCTCGCGGTCCCACGCGGACGCTTCGCATGAGCAGATCGGGCGACGGCAAGATCGGGATGTGGCCGACGGTTGCGATCGGCATCGGCGGCATGGTCGGTGGCGGAATCTTTGCCGTGCTGGGGCTGGCGGTACAACTGGCACATGGCGGCACGCCGGTGGCGTTCGCGCTGGCGGGAATCGTCGCATGGCTGACGGCCTATTCCTACGCCAAGCTTTCGGTCACTTATCCGAGTCGCGGCGGCACGGTGGCGTTTCTCGACCGCGAATTCGGCGCCGGCATGTTGGCCGGCAGCCTGAATGTCCTGTTGTGGCTCAGTTACGTGGTGATGTTGTCGCTGTACGCGTTCGCGTTCGGTAGCTACGCGGCTGCCTTTCTGCCGGCGACGTGGCAGCCGCCCGGCAGGCATGTGCTGATCACGCTCTGCATGCTGCTGATTACCGGCCTGAATCTGCTCAGCGTCGAGTGGATCGGCAGGGCCGAGGGCTGGATCGTCGGTCTGAAACTGACCATCCTGTTGCTGTTCGTCGGCTTCGGAATCGCGAGTATCGACACCGCTCGTCTGGCCGTCGGTACCTGGTCGCCAACGCTGCAACTCGCGGCGGGTGGCATGATCATCTTCCTTGCCTACGAGGGCTTCGAGCTGATTGCCAACACGGCCGAAGACGTGAGAAACCCCGCGCAAACCTTGCCACGCGCGTATTACACCGCCGTGGGATTCGTAATCACCTTGTACGTGCTGGTCGCGCTGGTCGCAGTCGGCAATCTTGCGGTGGACAGGATCGTTGCGGCCAAGGACTACGCATTGGCGGAAGCGGCACGTCCCTTTTTCGGACGGGCGGGCTTCACTCTCATTGCAATCGCCGCGATACTGTCCACCGCCTCGGCGATCAACGCCACGCTGTACGGAACGGCCCGCCTGAGCTATTGCGTCGCACGTGACGGCGAACTGCCGGCGCTGCTGGAACGCAAGGTATGGGGCCGCCCGGTGGTTGGACTGCTTGTCACCGCGGCATCGACATTGGTGGTCGCCAACGCGTTCGATCTGGGCAGCATCGCCACGATGGGCAGCGCCGGTTTTCTGTTGATCTTTGCCGCCGTGAACGCAGTCAATGCGTTGCAGGCGAAGCGGACGAACAGTCGCGCCTGGATTTCGGCGACCGGAAGCGTCGCCTGTCTGACTGCCTTGGTTGCGCTGATCTGGCAGACGACACGGACCGCGCCCGCAAAGTTGTACGTGCTGGCGGCGATGATCGCCTTGGCGCTCACGATCGAGGGCGGTTACCGGCTGACCGGTCGTGTCATCCGGTTGCCCCACTGAGCGCTCCACCGTTCGACATCCAGCAAGAGTCTTACACCATGAACGAAACCAGGCCGCCCGTTCCCGAGGCGATGATAGAAAACCGCACGTTCGACGAAATCTCGGTCGGGGACAGCGCAAGTCTCTCGCGCACGGTGACCCGGGAAGACATCGACCTGTTCGCCGTGATCTCCGGCGATGTGAATCCCGCACACACGGATGCGGCCTATGCCAGCACCGATTCCTTTCACAAGGTCATAGCACACGGCATGTTGGGGGCAGGTCTGATCTCCAGTGTTCTGGGCACCCGTCTGCCCGGAGCAGGCACCATCTACCTATCCCAGGATCTGCGCTTTCTGCACCCGGTCGGCATCGGCGACACGATCACTGCGGCACTGAAGGTGACCGAAAAACATGCCGGACGCGGCACGTTGGCACTGGATTGCCGATGCACCAATCAGGACGGGTTGCTGGTCATCAGCGGCAAGGCGCTGGTGAAGGCGCCGACTGAAAAGGTCTGCAGACCACGCATCGAATTGCCGGAAGTGCGGCTCAGCCGCCACGAGCGCTTCCGGGCATTGCTCGCGCGAACCGCGAGCCTCGATTCGCTGGCGACCGCGGTCGTTCACCCGTGCGATGCCAAGGTGCTGGGTGCTGCGGTCGAGGCCGCACAGGCGAGGCTCATCACGCCCATCCTGGTCGGGCCGAAGGGCAAGATCTTCGCGGCGGCGGAGTCCGCCGGAATCGACATCTCGGCCTACCGCCTGGTGGACATGCCGCACAGCCACGCCGCGGCGGCCGAGGCCGTCGCACTCGTGAAAAAGGGCGAGGCTGCATTGCTGATGAAAGGTTCACTGCATACCGACGAGTTGCTCCACGCCGTACTGGCGCCGGCCAGCGGCATGCGCACCGGCCGTCGGCTCAGCCATGTCTACCTGATGGATGTGCCGGGCTATCCGCGCCCGCTGCTGATAACGGACGCGGCAGTGAATATCGCGCCCGATCTGGAGCAGAAACGCGACATCGTGCAGAACGCCATCGATCTTGCGCAGGTGATGGGAATCCGCGCGCCGAAGGTGGCGGTGCTGTCGGCCGTCGAAACGGTCAATCCGAAACTGCGCTCGACGCTGGATGCCGCCGCGCTTTGCAAGATGGCCGATCGCGGCCAGATCACCGGAGGCCTGGTGGATGGGCCGCTCGCTCTGGACAATGCGCTCAGCCCCGCGGCGGCAGCGACGAAAGGCATCATCTCCGAAGTCGCGGGTCGAGCGGATGTTCTTGTGGTGCCCGATCTCGAGGCCGGCAACATGCTGGCAAAGCAGCTGATCCTGCTTTCCGGGGCCGACGCGGCGGGTGTCGTGCTCGGTGCGCGCGTTCCGATCATCCTCACCAGCCGCGCCGATGGCGAACGCACGCGCATGGCTTCCTGCGCGGTGGCAGTGCTGATCGCCCGCAGGCGCGCGGAGGCGATTGTGCCCGCAGGCGGCGCGTGAGCCATGGCGGACGCGATCCTCACCCTCAATGCGGGTTCGTCAAGCATCAAGTTTTCGCTGTTCGAGGTGCAAGGCAATGATCGGCTCGCGCCCATTTTGCACGGCGAAGTTGAGGCGATCGATTCGAGGCCGCATTTCACTGTCCGGGATGCGGCCGGCGCGATGCTGCCAAGACAGGATTGGACGTCGGGCAACGATTCCTTCGATGCATTGATGCGGAAGGTCATCGACTGGGTCGAGACCCGGCTCGGCGCCGATCGCTTGATCGCGGTCGGACACCGCGTGGTGCACGGTGGATCGAATCACGACCGGCCGGTTCTGGTGACGCCGGATCTGCTTGCCGCACTCGATCGGCTGGACCCGCTGGCGCCATTGCACCAACCGCACAATGTCGCGCCGATCCGAGCGATTTTCGCCGCCCGTCCGAATCTTCCGCAGGTGGCCTGCTTTGATACCGCGTTCCATCACTCGATGCCCGTGGTCGCCACACGCTTCGCCCTTCCGCGCGAATACGAGGCCGCCGGCATACGGCGCTACGGTTTTCACGGTCTGTCCTACGAATACATCGCCGGTCGCTTGCGCGAGATTGCGCCGGCGTGCGCGGCCGGCTCGGTGATCGCCGCGCATCTGGGCAATGGCGCCAGCCTGTGCGCGATGCGCGCCGGCTGCAGCGTCGATACGACCATGGGATTCACGGCGTTGGGCGGTCTGGTCATGGGTACCCGCTGTGGCGATCTCGATCCCGGCGTGATTCTTTATCTGGAACAGCAGCGCGGCATGACGGCAAGCCAGATCGAGGATCTGCTGTATCGGCGCTCCGGTCTGCTCGGTGTCTCCGGTGGAATCGCCAGCGACATGCGCGCCCTTCTCGCCAGCGCCGATCCGCTTGCAAAGGAAGCGATCGAACTCTTCGTGTACCGAATTGCACGCGCGATCGGAGCGCTCACCAGTTCGCTGGGTGGTCTCGATGGCATCGTGTTCACGGCAGGCATCGGTGAGCACGCCCCGCGGATCCGCGCGCTGGTCTGCGCGCGACTGGCATGGCTCGGCGTGCAGATCGATGCCGCCGCCAATGCGAACAGCTCCTCCGTGATCAGCGCACCAGCGAGCCGTATCGAGGTGCGGGTTATTCCGACAGACGAGGAAGCCATGATCGCCCGGCACGCATTGAATGTTGTGCGCGAAATCGCAGCACAAGAATAACGGAAAGAATCATCATGAAAGCCGATACCGAACGGACTGGAGACCACGCAGCGAAGCCGGAATCCGAACCCGGTGCGCAGGGCGATTTGAAAACCCTCCCACTGCCGGAACTGCAGGAGAAACTGGAATCCTCGCCCGAGGGCTTGAGTCAAGCCGAGGCACTCAAGAGGCTGGCCCGATATGGTCCGAACGAGATCGAAGAAAAGAGAAGCAACCCGTTACTGAAATTCCTGGGTTATTTCTGGGGCCCCATCCCATGGATGATCGAGGCGGCAGTGATCCTGTCGGCGCTGGCGCGGCACTGGCCGGATTTCTTCATCATCCTCGTGCTCCTGCTGGCCAACGCCGTGGTCGGGTTTTGGGAAGAACACCAGGCCGGCAATGCCATCGAAGCACTGAAAGCCAGGTTGGCGAACCAGTCGCGGGCGCAGCGTGATTTGCGCTGGGTAACATTGCCGGTGCGAGAGCTGGTGCCAGGCGACGTGATCCGCCTGCGCCTGGGCGATATCGTGCCGGCGGATGCGCGTCTGCTGGATGGCGATCCGATCGAACTCGATCAGTCGGCACTGACCGGAGAGTCGTTGCCGGTCGAGCGCAAACCGGGCGACGCGGTGTATTGCGGTTCCATCGTTCGTCAGGGCGAGATCAACGCGATGGTGTACGGCACCGGCCGCAACACCTACTTCGGCAAGACCGCGTCGCTGGTGCAGGAAGCGCATACCGTTAGCCATTTCCAGCGTGCGGTGCTGAAGATCGGCAATTACCTGATTCTCCTCGCCGCGGCTTTGGTCGTGGTGATCATCGGCGTCGCCTTGTTCCGCGGCGATCCGATGCTCGTCACGTTGCAGTTCGCGCTGGTGCTGACCGTCGCCGCGATTCCGGTGGCGATGCCGACCGTGCTGTCGGTAACCATGGCTGTGGGCGCGCGCACTCTGGCGAACAAGGAAGCGATCGTCACGCGCTTGGCGTCCATCGAGGAAATGGCGGGCGTTGACGTATTGTGTTCCGACAAGACCGGCACGCTGACGCAGAACAAGTTGACGCTGGGTGATCCTTATTGTGTGGAAGGCATCATTGCGGAGCAGGTGGTTGGCGATGCGGCGCTGGCGTCGCGCGCCGACAATCACGACACCATCGACATGGCCGTACTGGACGGCCTGAAGACCTACCAGGTTCTGAACGACCACGAGGTCACGCACTTCCGGCCCTTCGACCCCGTGCACAAGCGCACCGAAGCGACTGTCAAGGACAAGGGCGGCGGAACATTCCAGGTTACCAAGGGTGCGCCTCAGGTAATCCTGGCGTTGTCGGCCAATGCCGCGGCGGTGAAGGCGGCCGCGGAGAAGGCGATCAGCGAATTCGCAGCGCGCGGTTTTCGGTCGCTGGGCGTCGCACGTACCGGGGGCGATGGCTCGTGGCAGTTTATCGGTGTCCTGCCACTGTTTGACCCGCCCCGCGAACAGGCCAGGGCGACCATCGCCAGCGCGCGCCAGATGGGAGTGACCGTGAAGATGGTGACGGGCGATGCGATGGCCATCGCCCGCGAAATGGCGGGCAAGCTGGGGCTCGGCACGAACATCCTCGATGCCAGCGGCTTCGGCGACATGCGAGAACAGGGAACAGAGCAGCTGGCGCAGTCCATCGAGGATGCGGACGGCTTCGCACAGGTGTTCCCCGAACACAAGTTCCACATTGTCGATGTCCTGCAGAAGCACGAACACATCGTCGGCATGACCGGCGACGGGGTCAATGATGCCCCGGCGTTGAAGAAAGCCGATTGCGGCATCGCCGTCTCCAACGCCACCGATGCGGCGCGTGCGGCCGCCTCGATCGTGCTGCTGACGCCGGGGTTGTCGGTGATCATCGACGCGATCAGGGAGAGCCGGAAGATCTTCCAGCGGATGACCAGTTACGCCATCTACCGCATCGCCGAGACCTTGCGCGTGTTGTTCTTCATGACGCTTTCCATCCTGGTATTCAACTTTTATCCGGTCACGGCGGTCATGATCGTGATGCTCGCCTTGCTCAACGATGGCGCCATCTTGTCCATCGCCTACGACAGGGTTCATTACAAGGACCAGCCCGAGAGCTGGAACATGCGCGGAGTGCTGGGTGTGGCGACGGTGCTCGGCGTGACCGGTGTCGTTGCGTCGTTCGGGCTGTTCTATCTGGGTGAGCGCGTTTTTCACATTGACCGCGCGCACATTCAGACGTTGATGTATCTGAAGCTTTCCGTGGCTGGACATCTGACGATTTTCGTCACGCGTACGCGCGGCCCATTCTGGTCCATCCGTCCAGCGCGGCTGCTATGGGCCGCCGTGCTAGGCACGCAAATCGTGGCGACATTGATCGCGGTGTACGGGATCCTGATGCCGTCCCTTGGCTGGGACTGGGCACTGTTCGTCTGGTTTTATTCGCTCGCATGGTTTCTTGTGAACGACCGCGCAAAGCTTTTCGCCTATAGGCTGTTCGAGCCGGCTGCCGGGCCGATGTCCATGCCGAAGTCGGCGAATTGATGCCACGAGTCGCCGAACGGAGAATCACGAAGAGGACGGTGTGAGCAGAATGCGCGCAGCTTCGACTGCGCTTCAACTTTCGCAGAACGGGAGAGCAACTCATGATCCGGGATTGGAAAAGCCTGATCGAAAACATGAATGCCGGCGTGCATAGCCTGCACCAGGGTTCGCCGGAGATGATGAAGAGTTTCAACCAGATGGCCAGGGCCGCCCACAGCGGTAGTTCCCTTGACGGCAAGACCAAGGAATTGCTTGCCCTGGCGCTTGGCGTGAGCACGCGTTGCGTGCCATGCATTGCCTACCACGCCGAAGGGGCGGTCAAGCAGGGCGCAACCCGCGAGGAAATCCTGGAGAGCTTGAGCATGGCAATTTTCATGGGCGCCGGTCCCTCGGCCATGTACGCTGCCGAGGCGCTCGAAGCATTCGATCAGTTTGCCGAGCGCAACAACGCTTCCCGGCGGAACACGCAGCAATAGGGCCAGGTAAATCTCTTGTGATCACCTATTGATGTTGATCAACTCATCCTGCAGGCAACGGGGTAGTCTTGTCTGGGCCTCGGGTTGCCATGCCCGCCGGGAGACAAAGACGTATGTATTCCACACTGATGGTGCATCTGGAACCGGACAACGACAATGCGAGTCTTCTCAACATCACGGGGGATCTGGCTGAACGCTTCGATGCAGATGTGATCGGGATTGCGGCTTGCCAAACCGCGATGCTGGTTATCGGCGACGGCGTTGGTTCAGCCGCATTCGTCGAACGCGATCAAGCCGAGATCAAGAAGAAGATGGGACGCACGGAAAAAGCATTCCACGAGGCGCTGCAGCACCGTTCGCCCCATCTCGAATGGCGTTCGACCGAGACTTACGGCGCGCCGACCGAATACATCGTTCGCCAGATGCGAAGTGCCGATCTACTCATCACCGGGGTGAATCATCGCGGCTCCTGGCTGGATCCCACCTGGCGCGTCGATACCGGCGATCTCGTGATGCAGGCGGGTCGGCCGGTACTGATCGTCCCCAGTGTCGCCAGACACCTTCTGGCGAGGACAATCCTGGTCGCATGGAAGGACACACGCGAAACACGGCGCGCGCTGTCGGACGCGTTGCCGCTACTGAAAACCGCGAAACGCGCGATCGTTGTCGAAGTCGTCACCAGCGAAGAGGCGATTGCCGAGGGCCGCAAGAACGTCCAGGATGTTGCCGATTGGCTTGAGCGGCACGATGTTTCGGCGGAGCCGCTGGTACGGTCCGCGGACGACGAGGTTGCCCCGCCGCTCGGGCTGATTGCGCAGCAGGAGGGCGCCGATCTCGTCGTTGCAGGTGCTTACGGCCATACCAGGCTGCGCGAATGGGTACTTGGCGGCGTAACCCGTAATCTGTTATCGGATACCAACCTGTGTTCGCTTCTGTCTCACTGACGGTGGTCCGGATGATCGGGTGAAAGGATGCCCATGCAGGCAATGCGACTCGCAAAAGCTGGTGCGACGCTTGAGCGCGTGGAGTTGCCCGACCGGCAGCCGGGAGCGGGCGAGATTCGGGTCCGGGTGACTGCCTGTGGCGTCTGTCGTACCGATCTGCACGTGGTCGACGGGGAGCTTCCCGATCCGAAGTTGCCGATCATTCCCGGCCACGAAGTCGTCGGCCGCATCGACGCCATCGGAGCCGGTGTCACCGACATGCAGGTTGGCGAGCGGGTTGGCATTCCCTGGCTCGCTCACACCTGCGGTGCGTGCGCCTACTGTCTGGATGATCGCGAGAATCTGTGCGACCGCCCGCAGTTCACCGGTTACACGCGCGATGGCGGTTTCGCAACGGCTGTGATCGCGGATGCGCGCTACGCGTTTCCGCTGGGTGAAACCGGGGAGGACATTGCGCTCGCGCCGCTGCTGTGCGCCGGCCTGATCGGCTGGCGCTCGCTGGTGGCCGCGGGCGAAGGGGCAAGACTGGGGCTCTACGGCTTCGGCGCCGCGGCACACATCGTTGCGCAAGTGGCTCGATGGCAGGGACGAACGGTGTTCGCCTTTACCCGTCCCGGTGACGTCGATACCCAGAATTTCGCGCGTCGCGTTGGTGCGGTCTGGGCGGGTGGCTCCGATGAGACACCCCCCGAGCCGCTCGATGCCGCCATCATTTACGCACCGGTCGGCGATCTGGTGCCGCTCGCGCTCAAAGCCGTGTGCAAGGGCGGACGCGTCGTGTGCGCCGGCATCCACATGAGCAATATTCCGGGGTTTCCCTATCGTCTCCTGTGGGAAGAACGCCAACTCATGTCGGTGGCCAATCTCACGCGCAAGGATGGTCTCGAATTCCTGCGCCTGGCGCCGCAGATCGGCATCGTCACGAAAATCACGCCGTATCCGATGGAACAAGCCAACGAAGCGCTCGACGATTTGCGTGCCGGCCGGTTCCGGGGTGCCGCCGTGCTGGTCCCTTGACGCAGCGTCTCCGGATCAGCCATCGCTTCATGCCAGTCCCTCTTCGGCAATTCGCGAGAGCGCGGAAGGCCGGCGAATGGTCAGACAGCGGTTCCGGTTGGTCAAAACCCCCGACCTTTCCCAGGCGGCAAGAATGCGACTCGCGGTATGAAGGGTGGTTCCCGAAATATCCGCGATGTCCTTGCGTCGCAGCGGAAATGGAACAACCGTACCGTCCGAACCTTTGCGGCCTGCCTGGCGCGCAAGCCGGAGCACGGCGTGCGCGACCCGCTGTTCCACCCGCTGAGTGGAAATCTCGCGTAACCGGTTCTGCACTTCCTGCAGGTGTTTGGCCACGATGCGGACGATGTTGACCGCGATCGCAGGATGCCGGCGCATCAGCACGAGCAGCTCCGCCTCGCTCCAGCTGGTTTCGATGGTATCGACGAGGCACACGGCATCGGCCGGATAGCGCCTGTCGATGAACAGCGCCAAGGTGCCGAACATCTCTCCCGGTGCGATGACGCGCATGACCACCTGAGCGCCATCGCTGCCGGACTGGGAAATGCGCACACCGCCTTGAATGACGGCATGGGCACGTGCCGGAGATTCTCCCTGCTGGAAAATCCGGGTGCCCCTGGTCAGGTGCCGCGTACGCGCCGGCGTCGCAATTTTCTGCAGTTCTGCGGGGACAAGGCCGAGAAACAGTTCCATCCCGCCCCAGGCCGCAAGCGTCTGCTCGTCGTCTGCAATCATGACTTGAGATTATCCCGACCAATCGTCCCGGCAGTTTGTTCCAGAACAAATTGGCGACTTCAATGTAGCAGTACAGTTTCGACAATTGAAG
>JBAVZT010000012.1:0-2004 GCA_049588955.1 Rhodanobacteraceae bacterium
CAGCAGCAGCGCATGGCCGTCGACGGTGAGTCTGGGCGCAATGGCGATGCCGTTGGAACCGGTCGGCTCGACCCAGCCGGGATGCACCTGCGCCATCGACAGCGGCACGCTGTCGTCGCCGTAGAACGCCGCCAGTTGTTGCAGGTCCACGCGCTCGATGTCGCCGCCGATGCTGCCTTCGGTGAAGCTGAGCGCCATCCACGGCTCGAAGTGCGTGATCACTCTTGGGTGCACATCCGGGTGGGTGGCCAGGTAATAGTTCAGTCCATCGGCCCAGGCCTCCATCAGCGACTTCAGCCAGCCGGGGCTTTGCGCGTGGAGTTTCTTCAGCGCCGTCGGATCGATGAAGAGCCTTTGCCGCAGGTCCGACCAGATCGCCGACTTGCCCTCGGCCATCGCCGTGCGGCCCAGCGCGGTCAGGTAGTTGTTTTCGACGCGATTGAAATCGTCCTCGGCCTGGGCGTAGATCATGCCGAACACCGCATCGGCATCGGTCTCGCCGTGCACGTGGGCGATGCCCCAGTCGTCGCGGGTAATGGTCACCGCCTCCGCCTCATGCTTCTGGCGCGTTGTCTCCGGTGCAGCGGGTCGCGCCTTTGCCGCGACGCCGGGAGCGCACATGGCGCCGATCATCAACAGGGCGCACAGACAATCGAGCCGAAGCAATCGACGAAGCCGGTATTTCGGGAGCGGGATCGACATCGGCGCAACCTCACGTCACCGCGATGGGCGTGCGCGCAAGAAAGGCTTTCTCGCCAGTATCTGCGCATCGACGACGTTGAGGGCCCCGGCGCGATTGAAGGTGTGGGTGGCCACCACGTCCTTCGCCCAATCGGGGCCGGCACGGGATACGACGACTTCGCGATAATCGTGCTCGTTCAGTACCTCGACGCACGAAAACACGAATCCGCGACCGTAGCGTCCCGAGCAGTCCTGGGCCGGCCGGTACAGCCGCCCACCCTCTGAAAACAGGTTGCCTGCCGGGCGTGCCGACTTGCAATCGGAAACGATCGGATTCTTCGGGTGCGGTATCCACCGGGATCCGAACGGACGATCCGAATGGAACAGAAAAAGCTCGTCACAGGATGATGCGCCGGGATTCTCGATCATGTTTGCAAACAGCCAATACTTGCCTTCATGGAACGCGAGCGTCGCATCGTAGGCCTTGACACCGGACATGAGATTTTCCTGAAACTCCCAGGAGTATGGAAAATCCACGCAACGGTACAACTCGATGGTCGAATTTTCCGCCGACTCGGGAATCATGTAGAACCGGCTGTCATCGCGAAAAATGAACGGATACGACAAGTGATAAGGCCGTTCGAGCACAACCGTCGGATCGCTCCAGTTTCCGGCCTCGTCCATGGTCATGACCGCGATATGCCCCTTGCCGGTCGCGAACGGGTATTCCTCGATGAACAGATAGTAGCGCCCGCACCACTCGACCGGATGCGGATCCGCCCAGAACCGGTCATCCGGCGGCACCAGGCGCTTGTATCGCCACAGCGATGTGGACATCTCCGTTTTCATGTCGTAGAGCAGGATCCACTGCGGGCGATATCTTGCGTGGCGCCAGAGCAATCGACCCTTTTCGACCACCTTGCGCCCGAGCAGCCGCGCGTATTCCGCGTTGGTCGGCTGGCGATAGAATGGCTGCGAGTAGATCATCGGGTGGGTATTGAGTTCGGCAACGCGGCGGAAGAATTCCGCGGATCCGAGTTCGTACAGGTCGCGCAGAGTCCGCGGAAGGAACGACGACGATTTCCAGAAGTAGTTGCGCCGGTTGTCGAGGACCGACATGTCATTGGTGCAGGAAAAGGAACGATAGAGCACCGTGCCGTTATCCAGGTCGTCGGTCAGAATTTGCACAATGCAACCGGTCTCGGGACGCCCCAGCATCGACTCCCAGAACCCGGCCGGACCACCGCGATTGATGAGGTTGTCGGCATGGTGATACGACCAGACACCATATCGTGCGACGTCAAGGATGCCTCCCTTCAGGAT
>JBAVZT010000013.1:0-5080 GCA_049588955.1 Rhodanobacteraceae bacterium
CCACTGACCGTGCCATTGTCCACCAACACGACGCGGGGTGTGCGTTGCAGCCACCGGCGGCGGGCCAGCGCGGCGCCCACAGTGGCGTCGGCATCCAGGCAAAGAAATGGCGCCCCGATGAATTCGAGTGCGGAGCGCGCGAGATACAACTGGCTCTGGATCGCGACAGGAACGCGCTTGCCGCGGCGGCTGAGTTTCAACGTGTAGATGGTGTCCGCCATCAGCAATCTGCGCATCGAATAGGCGACCGAGACGCCGATGATCAGCGGGATGATGAGATGGTAGTCCCCGGTCATCTCGAAGATCATCACCACCGCGGTTACTGCCGCGCCTGTGCTCGCGCCGACCATGCACGCCATGGCGACCACCGCGGCATCGACCGGGTTGATGTCGACGCCGGGCAGTGCGCCGTGCACTCCGACGGCGAAGCCCGCACCGAGCGTGGCGCCGATGAACAGTGCCGGAGAAAACACGCCGCCGGAAGCGCCTGAACCCAGCGTCAGCGAAGTCGCCAGCAGTTTCAGCAGAGCCAGCAGCAACAACAGGCCGCCGATGGCGAGACTTCCGTTGAGGACATCCTGGACGGTCGCGTAGCCGACGCCCTCGATGTAGTAGTGACCGGCGTGCTGCAACAGCTGGTACATGATCACGCCGACCAGCAGCATGCCCAGCGCATGTCGCGTGTAGTCGCTGCCGGGCATGCGCCGGAACAGGTCTTCGAACCAGTAGATCGAGCGCGTGTAGATCGTCGCCGCCGCGCCAGTGAGCAAGCCGAGGACGATGTAGACCACGAGCGCAAGCCACGGTGCCAGCGCCGGGTGCGTCGCGTCCAGTGACGGAGGCACCACGAAGGAAGGATGATCGCCGAAGAACGCACGGCCCACCAGGCTGGCGATGCCGGTTGCGATCATCACCGGGATCAGGGTGCGCGCGCTGATTTCGACCAGCAGGATCTCGGCGGCGAACAAGACGCCGCCAAGCGGTGTGTTGAACGTGGCGGCGATACCGGCTGCGCCGCCGCAGGCGATCAGGGCGAGGCGCTGCCATTCCGGAATTCGTGACCATTGCCCGAGGATCGAACCAAAGGTTGCGCCGATCTGGATGATCGGGCCCTCGCGACCGACGGCGCCGCCCGAACCGATCGAAATGGACGATGCCAATGCCTTGATCAGCGCGACCGGCGCACGGATCACCCCGCGCTTGAAGTGCACGGCGTCGATGACCTCGGGTACGCCGTGGCCCTTGGCTTCCGGGGCGAAGGTCCGGACCAGGAAGGTCACGATCAGGGCGCCGAGCACGGGCACAAGAATGATTCCCGCGCCCCATCGGCTGGGTTGCGAGTGCACGAGCGTGTCGAACACCGTGCCCACCCGTCCGAAGAAGAACAGGTTATGGAACAGGCCGATCAGATCTCGAAACGCGACCGCCCCGATACCCGCCACGATTCCCACGGCGACTGCCATGGAGTTGGTGCCGATTTCAATGCCCGCGCTCGTCAGCAGATTGCGTTGACCCGCGACAAACCGCTTGAACACCACGCTCCCCGAAATGATTGCGCGCACGCCACCCTGACCGCGCCCTTGCCGCAGGCAGCGCGCGCCGGGATCCATATCCGATCGTTGCAAGTCTACACAGTTGGCGCGAATTTCAGCAATTTCGCCGCCTGCCGACGCCGATCCGGCAGCGAAATGCCCAAATCGATGGCGCTGAAGGCTCGCCCATCGCCGCTGGATTCGCGGAGCATCCGGTTTGATCGTGGTCAAGATCGTCGCCGCGCAAGCTCGCTAGAGTCGCTGCCATGAACGCTCAACCCGCCTCGATTGCCCCGGTGTTCGATCGCGCACTTGTCGCCAAGTACGACATCGACGCTCCGCGCTATACGTCTTATCCCACGGCGCCGCACTTTCGCGACACGTTTCATGAGGCCGACCTTGTGCACGCCATCCGGTTGTCCAATGGCGATCCGGTTCCGCGCGATCTGTCCGTTTATGTCCATATTCCGTTCTGCCTGTCGCCGTGTTTCTACTGCGGCTGCTCGCGCATCATCACGAATGATCGCAGCAAGGCGACGGCCTATCTCACGCGTCTGCAGCGCGAGATCGAGCTTGTCGCCGCGCACTTCGACCGTGATCGCCGCTTGGCGCAGCTGCATTTCGGCGGCGGCACGCCGAACTTCCTCGACGCCGCGCAGCTTCTGGACCTCATCGAGGCGACAAGCCGGCACTTTTCCTTCAGTCCCGAGCGCGACCGCGAGTTCGGCATAGAACTCGATCCTCGTTTTTGCGATGAGGACTACGCGCGACGTGTCGCCGAGGCCGGCATGAACCGCATCTCGATCGGGGTGCAGGATTTCGACCCCGCCGTGCAGAAGGCCGTCAACCGCGTGCAGAGTGTCGACGATACCGCAGCGGTCATCATCGGCGCGCGCAACGGTGGTGCGCGGTCGATCAATCTGGACCTGATCTACGGATTGCCGCGGCAGACACCGGAATCGTTCGCGCGCACGTTGGAACGGGCGATCGCGCTGCGCCCGGACCGCATTGCGGCGTACGGCTATGCGCATCTGCCCGAACGCTTCAAGGCACAGCGCCAGATCGACAAGTACGATCTGCCGGATGCCGCGACCCGCCTCACCCTGTTGCAACTGACCGTGCACATGCTGAGCGCGGCCGGTTACGTGCACATCGGCGTCGACCACTTCGCGCTGCCTCACGACGATCTCGCGCTCGCGCATGCGGCGGGTACGTTGCAGCGCAACTTCCAGGGCTATTCAACTCACGCAGCCTGCGACCTGGTGGGCTTCGGCATGAGCGCGATCAGCCATGTCGGGGCGAGCTTCAGCCAGAACGCCAAGGATCTGGTGGGCTACTATGCCGCACTCGACAGCGGCTGCCTGCCGACCGCGCGCGGGCTCTGGCTTGGCGACGACGACGTGGTGCGTGCGCATGCAATCCAGTGCCTGATGTGTACCGGGTCGATCGACATCGGCGTCTTTTCGGCGCGCCATCTCGTAGACTTCCCCACGTACTTCCAGCGCACGCTGGAAGTGCTCAAGCCGCTTGAGGTCGATGGCCTGGTCAGGTGCCTGGATGAACGCATCGAGGTGACCGGGCGCGGCCAGTTCCTGCTACGCAATATCGCTCGGTGCTTCGATGCCTATGCGGAAAGTCCTGACATCCGCTATTCGCGCGCGGTGTGAAGGCGCCGGTGGAGACGATGTCTGCATGGGCCGCGACAAGACCCCAACCGGACGGATAGCGCCGTCGAACCGACTGCCGACGTCGGCAACGAACAGCAATGCTGCTCAAGTTGCGCGTTCGGTGGTCAGGGCGCCACGTTGTCGGTCTGCCGGATGAAACCCGCGACATTGTCGTGCAGGCCTTTCAACGACGCTTGGTGCGCGTACACCATGTGCCCGGACGGGTACCACTCATAGCTGATGTTCTTTTCCAGGCTGGCCGGTATCGGCAGGTGGTGCATCTCGTACTCGGCCGCGTAGAACGGTGTGGCCAGATCGTAGTAGCCACCGTTCAACTGCACCTTGAGATTCGGATTGGTCTTCATCGCGACAGCCAGATCCGGCATCACGTTGGTCGAGGATTGCAGCGCAAAGCCGTGCGTGCCGGGCGCCTTGTGCGAGAAATCCCAATGGTGGATGTCGGCAAACAGTCGGTAGTGCCGGCCTTCGCCGAACTTGAGATCGCGTCGCACATAGTCGTTGAACGCCGCCACGTAGGCCGAACTGATCGCCGAGGATTGCGGATCGTATTCGGAAGTCTTGCTCAGCGGATCGATGGTCGGGCCGGAGAAGCGCGAGTCGAGTCGGCCGGTGGTCATGTCGTCGTTGATCTGCAATTCGTGCTCGAACATGCCGCCGGTCACGCGCAGATCGGCCTTTACGAGATAGGCGACCGGGAGGCCGGTGTACTCGTGGAGTTTCTCGGCGACCGCCTGCTTCCTGGCATCGTCGAGTTGCGATCCCGCCATCAGCGCCTGCGCGTAATCGCCGGTCGCATACTGCTCCACTTCGGAAAGGAACGGCTCCATCGCGGCCGGCTGTTGCGGCAGCTTGTGGTGATAGAACGCGGTCGCGGCGAAGGTCGGCAGCGCCAGCGCGTAGGGCAGGTCGATACCCGGATTGAATTCCGGTCCGTCGATGCTGGTGTCGAAACTCAGGATCTGCGAAAGCAGGATCACCCCGTTGAGGTCGACGCTGTCCTCGTTTTCGAGAATGTTGGCGAGCACGGCCGAACGCGTGGTGCCGTAACTTTCGCCGAACAGGTACTTCGGTGAATTCCAGCGGTCGTACTTCGACATGAACTGGGTGATGAACTTGGCGAACGCATGGCCGTCGCCATCGACGCCGTAGATCGCCTTGCGCCGCTCCTTCATCTGTGCGGCGCGCTTTTCCTTGTTCTTGTCGTCGGCGATCAGACGGCTGAAGCCGGCGCCCGGCGCATCGATGAACACCAGGTCGGATACATCGAGCAGGCTGTAGTCGTTGTTGACCACACCGTACGGCGCCGCCGCCGTGTGGCTGTCGTCGGCGGTCACCACGCGCTTCGGTCCGAAAGCGCCCATGTGCAGCCAAACCGTTGCCGAGCCGGGTCCACCGTTGTAGATGAAGGTGATCGGTCGCTTGGTCGCGGCCACGCCCTTCTTCATGTAGGCGACGTAGAACATGCTCACTTCCGGCTCGCTTTCCTTGTCGCCGTCGCCGTGCAGCACCAGCGTACCGGCCACGGCCTTGTAGTCGACCCGATGTCCTTCCACCGATACCGATCCTTCGCTGCTGGAGGATTGCGGCTGCAGCAGTGCGGCATCGGGTTTCTCGATCTTGTCGGCCTTCATGTCCTTCTTGTCGGAAGCGGCAAGTGCCGAGGCGTTGATCAGGAGCGCGACGAGAGCCGCAGCGAAAGAAAGTCTGTGCATGAAAAATGTCCTCGGAGAAATAACGTGTGATGCATTGGGCAATCCGCAGCATAGTTATTTGCGCGCCACTCGCGCGCCTCCCAGAAGTCATTGCACGGCGCGCCCTATAATTGCGGCCCGGCCCCGTGGACCCCGTCATGAACGCACC
>JBAVZT010000014.1:0-2303 GCA_049588955.1 Rhodanobacteraceae bacterium
CGCCGGCGTCGCCTGCACGGCGTCCGGCCAACCGGGCCGCCACCACCATCCGGGCCACGCGGGCAGATCGCCGTGCAGTGATCTGCACGGTCCCGCTGCGTCGGAATCTCGGTTGCCGCGTCCGATCCCCTCGATGTTCGCAGCTCGTCAACCGACCTGTTCGAGCGTGTAAAGGCCGGGGGCACGCCCTGCAATCCAGCGCGCCGCCGCAACGGCGCCACGGGCAAAGATGTCACGGTCGCCGGCACGATGAGTCAACTCGATGCGCTCGCCCGCCCCGAGGAACAGTACCGTGTGATCGCCGGCGACATCACCGCCGCGCACGACCGCGAAGCCGATATCGCCATCGTTTCGCGCATTCGGGCGCATATCGCGCTGCGCCACCGCGTCAAATTCCCGGCCGCGCGCCTCTGCAACGGCGCGACCGAACGCGAGCGCCGTGCCCGACGGCGCATCCCGTTTATTGCGGTGATGGGTCTCGACGATCGCGCAGTCCCAGTCGGGTAGCTCTCGTGCAGTGTCGCGTACGGCGCGCATCAATGCGGCGACGCCGAGACTGAAGTTCGCACTCCACAACAATGCTATGACGGATGCCGCGTCTTCCATTGCCGTCCGCTGCTCCGCCGACAAGCCGGTGCTGCCGCAGACGAAGGCCATGCGCCGCTCGCGCGCCAGCGCCAGTGCCGCGTCGAATCCGCTCGCGCCGCTGAAATCGATCAGCACCTTCGGCTGTACGGCCGCATCGAGCGTGCTCGAGCAAGCAACATCGAACGCGGTGTTCGGTGCGGCAGGCGTTGGCGCTGCGCCGCTCGCAGCCGGTCGCACCAAAGCGGCGACGATACGCACGTCCTCGCAACCGGCCGATACCCGCAGCACCGCCTGCCCCATGCGCCCACCGGCACCGTTTACGGCAATGTCGATGCGGTTGCCCATGCGCGCTCAGGACGTTACGCGTTCCCAGAACTGCTTGACGCCACCCAGCCACGAACTGTTGCGCGGCGAGTGGTCGGCTGCATGTTCGCCCTCGAAGGTCGCCTCGAAATCGCGCAACAGCTCGCGCTGCTCGCGAGTCAACTTGACCGGCGTCTCGACCACCACACGGCAGATCAGATCCCCGGTGCGTCCGCTGCGCACCGAGCGCACGCCCTTGCCGCGCAGACGGAACAATTTGCCGGACTGGGTTTCGGCAGGGATCGAGATGGTCGCATCGCCGTCCAGGGTCGGCACCGCGAGTTCGGCACCGAGCGCGGCCTGGGCGAAGCGGATCGGAACCTCGCAGTGCAAATCGTCGCCGTCGCGCTGGAAGATTTCGTGCGCGCGCACGTGCACCTCGACATACAGATCGCCCGGCACACTGCCCGACGGGCCGGCTTCGCCCTGCCCGGCGAGGCGGATCCGATCGCCGCTGTCGACTCCGGCCGGAATCTTGACCGACAACGATCGTTCGGCGTGCACGCGTCCTTCGCCGCGGCATTCGCGACACGGATTGGCAATCGTCTGACCCGCCCCGCCGCAATGTGGACAGGTCTGCTGCACCGAGAAAATGCCGTTCTGCATGCGCACGCGACCATGACCGCGACAAGTGGCACAGGCCGTGGTCTTGCCGTCCGCGGAACCGCTGCCGCTGCACACGGTGCACTCGACCAGTGTCGGCACCTCGATCCGTCGCTCGACACCGAACACCGCCTCCTCGAAATCGATTTCGAGCAGAAAGCGCAGATCGGCTCCGCGACGAGGCTGCCCGCGCGCACCTGCGCGTCCGAAGATGTCGGAGAAGATATCTCCGAAAATGTCGCCGACATCGGCATGAAAACCGCCGGCACCGCGCCCCATGCCGCCTTCGAACGCAGCGTGCCCGTGCTGATCGTAGAGAGCGCGCTTGCGCGAATCGCCCAGCACCTCATAGGCCTCCTTGGCCTCCTTGAATTTCTCCTGTGCCGCCGGATCGTCGGGGCAGCGATCGGGGTGACACTTCATCGCCAGGCGCCGGAACGCGGTTTTCAACTCGATCTCGGTTACCGCGCGCGAAACGCCGAGCACCTCGTAATAGTCGCGCTTGCTCATGGGTTCTTCCTGCGCGTGTCCTTGCGCGCGGACATCGACGAAACCTCATCCCGGACCGCACCTTCGATGCGCTGGTCCGGGACGAACCAGGCGAGGGCAACCGCCACGTACAAGGCGTCCGAGAGCCACACCGAAACGAATGCCAGCGGAATTGCGCAGACGTAGGCGATGAGCGAGAAGATCGCCTTGTAATCGGACCCGACGGCCAAGGCGAGTTGCGAACGTTCGCAGCCGTTGGC
>JBAVZT010000015.1:0-2576 GCA_049588955.1 Rhodanobacteraceae bacterium
TTCTCGTGGCAAGGCTGGCAGTCGATCCAGGAATTCGGCGAGGGTCGGGTGCCCGCGCAGACCCTCAAGGTCGCGGCAAACCAGGCATGGTTCGAATTCCAGCCGGCGCGCGTGTCGCCGCCAAGCCACAGCCTGGAAACTTTCGATCCACCACACGTGGTGGACACGCCCGTCGTCGATTTCGACGAGCACGGCCTCGGACGCGAAGCCAACAACCTTGCCGCCATCGACAGCCTGATCGCGTACCGCGCGCTGCGCTGGGGCCGCCACATCGACCTGATCCTCACCGACCAGCACAGCTTCCGCGGGCCGGACCCGTCGAATCGCAAGGAGCTCGGTCCGCTGTTCGAGGGAGTGTCCTTGCCCTTCTTTCCCGAAGCGTTGTCGATGCAGCTCGACAGCGGCCGCGACTTCGCGGACGGCCATCCGCCGGAGAAGCTCGTGTTCGGCGCCAAGTCCATTCCCAACTACCGCGCCAACGAGCCACCTCAATCGATGCTGGGCGCGAAGCAGAAGGCATGGTTCCTCGAGCGTCTGCGCACGGCGGACGCGACCTGGAAGATCTGGGGCAATTCGCTGGGCACACCCGACTGGCGCATCGATCCGCAGAACCTGCCGGCCGCGATGCTGCCGTCATCGACGAAGCCATGGACCGATGGCTATGCCGTGCTGTCGAATGGCGACTGGGGCGGCATCTACCACGAGCGCGGCGAGATCTTCGACGCCGTGCGCGACGCCGGCATTACCGGCTTTGCCATCCTGTCCGGCGATCGCCACAGCTTCTGGGCGGGCTACGCCGCGAAGGCATTGCCGCCCGCCGCGTTCGAGCCGGTGGGCGTCACCTTCGTCGGCGGCTCGATCTCGTCGCCGGGCATGCAGGAAGCCTACGAGCACGGAAAAAAGGACGATACGTTGCGTCCGATGTTCATCGCCGACCGCGACGACGGATCGATGGCACCCACGATGAACCTGCTGCTGCATCACGGCGTGCGTTCCGCGCTGGAATACGCACACAGCGGCGATTTGCCGAAGGCGCATGCGCTGAGCAATCCGGAAATGGCACCGCACCTGATCTTCGTCGACATGGGCGGGCACGGCTACGCCATGGTGCGCGTCGATGCCGACACGATGACGACCGACTTCGTGTGCATCCCGCGGCCGATCGAGCGAAGCCCGCGCGAGGACGGCGGGCCGTTGCGCTATCGCGTTCGGCTCGAGGTGCCGCTGTGGCGAGCGGGCGAACGGCCTAAGATGCGGCAGACGGTACTGGAAGGCGATGCGGGACTGTCCGTGTGACGCGTGAAGCGGCGTCACATCGCACCTGAGCGTTCGCGCTGGAGCGCGTCGCCCTTTCGACTCGAACCATGGATGAAGTCCCACTGCACTGCATCCTCGACTCGAACGAAGCGCTTCGCAGGCATCGGCATGCGCACCTGCCGGCACCTCTTGCCCGCCGAAAAGCCAAAATGGTGTCAAAATGGTGTCAGGGACAATTTTGCTTGCAGCGTGGTCGCCCCGCGCTGCGCAAGCCGGCGAATCGATCGGTGCGCGCCTCGACCCATGCACGAAAGCGATCGGTGCCCAGCGCCTTCTGCTGTCGCAAATAGCGGCGGATGTCGTCCACCACTTCGTCCGGCAACGCTTCGTCGAACAGGGCCCGGTATGCCGATGCCCGCGCGGCCGCATCGGCACCCAGCGCAAGGTACTCCGCATGCGGCGTCAGCAGCGGGTCGATGCGTTCACCCGCATGACCGCGCCAGCTCGACCACGCGTAATCAGCCGGGCGCGGCACCATCCATGCGCGCACCGGATTGAGCTCGATGTAGCGGCTGCACGCCAGGAAATACCTGCCCGAATCCACGACGCAAGCCTTGTATCGACCCTCCCACAGCGTTCCCGTGCGACCGTGGCGGTCATTGAACCGCCCCGCATAATTGCGCGCGAACGTGTGCATCAATCGCGACAGCGCGCCCGTCTCGCGAGGCGTGAGCAGCAGATGCACGTGGTTGTCCATCAACACGTAGGCGTGCAGCCTGCAGCCGAACCTCGTCAGCGCCTGCAGCAGACATTGCAGGTAGTGCTGGCGATCCTCGTCGTCCAGGAAGCACGGCAGCCGGTTGTTGCCCCGCTGCACCACGTGCTGCGGAATGCCGGGAAGATCCAAGCGCGGAAGTCGGGCCATGCGCCGCAGCATCGTCGCCGCACGCATCGAGCACCATCAGCACATCCGCCGAATCCCGGTCGGACCACGCCTCATCCCGACGTCAGAAATTGTCCCTGGCACCTTTTTTCCCCGTTTTAGCGTTGATCCCGTTGCTGCCCCGGGAAATGAATCTGACCCCGTTCTCGCCCGGTCTTGTTCAGTCAGCGTGCCGGCGTCGCTTCGTCCTTTCCGGGCACAAGGAAGATCGCCGTGCTCGGACGCCGCCTGCCGTTGCGCAGCCATTGCGAGAACAGTGCGTCGAGCGCGTCTGTGCCGCTGGCGGTGCCGGGCGGGATGCGGTTGATCGAGAGGCTGACCCACGGCGCGTTGGACGGGTCGGTAATGCGGTGCAGGCTGATGAAAGCGGAGTTAC
>JBAVZT010000016.1:0-1602 GCA_049588955.1 Rhodanobacteraceae bacterium
CCCCGGAGAATCGGTCGCCGTATGACTCAGGCAGTCGCGCGCAATGAACGTCCATCGGCCAAGCGGGTTGCCGGCGGCCGCAAAGCGGCGAGCGGCGGCACGCTCACGGAAAAAGCTTATCGCGAGCTGGAAGAGCGCATCGTCACGTTGCAGCTAAAGCCCGGCGAGTTCCTTTCGGAATATGCCCTCTCCAGCAGCCTGAAGATCGGGCGGACGCCGATCCGCGAGGCGCTGCAGCGTCTCAGCCGCGAAGACCTCGTCACCATCCTGCCGCGCAAGGGGATTCTTGTTTCCGAGACCGATCCGCGCAAACAGCTCCTTGTGCTGGAAGTTCGCCGCGAGCTTGAGCGGCTAGTGTGCCGGCTCGCCGCCCAGCGCGCGACCGAAGCGCAACGCCAGCGTTTCAGTGAAATCGCCGCCAGTATGGATCGCGCCGCCAAAACCAATGACGACATGATGTTCATGCGTCTCGATCGCGAGTTGAACCTGCTCATCGCCGAAGCGGCCCAGAACGACTACGCCTCGCGTGCGATGCGTTTTCTGCAAGGCCATTCCCGGCGATTTTGGTACCTGCACTATAAGCAGGCCGCCGACTTGCCGCTTTGCGCCCGTTTGCACGCCAACCAAGCGCGCGCTGTGGCCGCGGGCGATGCCAAGGCGGCGACCGCGGCGTCCGACCGTCTCATCGATTATGTCGTGACGTTCACGCGCGCAACCGTCACTGGCTTCTGACGCGATTGCACGCCGGCGCGATTTGCCCCCGGCTTCCTCCCTCCCCGTGTTTACATTGCCGGATGAGCCCGCTAACATACTCGTGATATATCATAGCCGGGGTTTGGGGTGGCGAAAACCTACGAAGGCAAGCGCGAGATCGACGGCTTGGTCGTTACGGTCGACGCTCGCCCTCTCAGCGAGCACTACGAGGTCAAGCAGCTCACCAAATGGGGATTCGAGTGGACGTACGAGGGACCGAGTCCGCAGCAGCTCGCTCTCGCGATCCTCTACGATCACCTCGACAACAAGGATCGCGCGATCAGTCTGTCGGAGCCGTTCATGAAAAAGGTCATCGCCAATCTCGACAATGATTGGACGCTGACAAGCGAGGAGATCGAGCGCGCTATCCAGTCACCCAACTGAGCTTTCATCGACAACCCGCAAGAGGCGGAATGACCGCCCGATAATCGAGCCACCAGAGCTCTCAACACAGGAAACCCTCAAGGGAGGAAACAGTTATGCGAAGCCTCACCCGCCTTAGTGCGTCCATTTTCGGCCTCGCGGTTGGTATCGCGGGCCTCGGCCTTGGCACCGCCAATGCGCAGAACGTGGTCAAGCTTGGCGAAATCGAAGCGCAGACCGGCGCGCTGAACACCTACGGCTGGATGTCGTCGCAAGGCGTGCGCATGGCGGTCGACAAGATCAACAAAAGCGGCGGCTTTGAAGTCGCCGGCAAAAAGTACAAACTCCAGCTGCTCAACCCCGACACTCAAGGTAATCCGCAGCAAGCCCTTATCGAACTCAAGAAAATGCTCGAACAGGAACAGGTCAAATTCGTGTTCGGGCCGTTCCTGACCAACGTCTACAAGGGCATCGCGCCCTATGCAC
>JBAVZT010000017.1:0-3541 GCA_049588955.1 Rhodanobacteraceae bacterium
CTGGATCCCCGGCGAGCCGTGGCCGGGACGAAGATGATCTGCAAGCCTCCGCTGCGTTGGAATTGCTGTTTCGTCCCGATCCGACCATCGGCACCGGCGAATGGGCCAACAACGGCTGGCTGCAGGAGCTGCCCAAGCCGATGACGCAACTGACCTGGGACAACGCCGCGTTGGTTTCGCCGGCGCTTGCCGCCGAACGGAAGCTGGCCAACGGCGACATGGTCGAACTTCGCCTCGACAACCGCACATTGAAAGCGGCGGTCTGGATCGTGCCCGGGCAGGCCGCACGCAGTGTGACGTTGCATCTGGGTTACGGCAGGCGCCGCGCCGGTCACGTCGGCGATGGGCAGGGTTTCGATGCCTATGCCTTGCGTACCTCTGCGGCGCCCTGGAGCGAAGCCGGCTTGCAACTGCGCAGGACCGGCGAGCGTCATGACCTTGCGGGAACCCAGCATCATTTCCACATGGAAGGCCGCGATCTGCTGCGCGTCGGCAATCTGGCCGAATATCTCGATGATCCGCAGTTCGCCAGCGCAGGCGATCGCTGGTCCGAACCGACGCCGAGCCTGTATCCGGATGTTGCGCCCGGCGAATACGCCTGGGGCATGAGCATCGATCTCAATGCCTGCATCGGCTGCAAGGCCTGCACCATCGCCTGTCAGTCCGAAAACAACATTCCGGTGGTCGGCAAGGATCAGGTCAGTCGCGGTCGCGAGATGCAGTGGATCCGTGTCGACCGCTATTTCGAGGGTCAGGCGGAGAATCCGCGCAGTTACCACCAGCCGGTGCCGTGCATGATGTGCGAACACGCGCCGTGCGAAGTCGTGTGTCCGGTAGGCGCGACCCTGCACGATTCGGAAGGGCTCAACCTGCAGGTTTACAACCGCTGCGTCGGCACGCGTTTCTGTTCCAACAACTGCCCGTACAAGGTGCGCCGCTTCAATTTCCTGCAGTACGCCGACGACAGCACCGAAACCCTCAAGGCGCAACGCAACCCGGAAGTCAGCGTACGCCGGCGCGGAGTGATGGAGAAGTGCACGTACTGCATCCAGCGCATCGAGAGTGCGCATATCACGGCCGACAGGGAAAACCGCCGCATCCGGGATGGCGAGGTACTCACCGCTTGCCAGGCGGCGTGTCCGACCCAGGCGATCCGATTCGGGGACATCGCCGACCCCCAGTCGCAGGTGTCGCAAGCGAAGGCGTCGCCGCGCAACTACGCCATGCTCGGTGAACTTGGTACGCGGCCGCGCACTTCGTATCTCGCGCGGCTGCGAAATCCGAATCCGGCACTGGAGGATGATCAATCATGAGCGCGGTGCTGCGCGCCGACGACGGATTGCCGCCGGTCATCTCGTCCGGGGAAACGCCCGCGTCGGTCAGCCGCAGCGTCAGCGCCGTGGTGCTCGAGTTGCCGTTCGGTTGGCGCTGGCTGGGCAGCTTCGCGATCGCGCTGCTGTTCACGGGCCTGTTCGTGGTCGGTATCGGCTGGCTGCTGTATGAAGGCGTCGGTATCTGGGGCCTGGATATTCCGGTGGCATGGGCGTTCGCGATCACCAACTATGTGTGGTGGATCGCAATCGGCATGGGCGGCACTTTCATCTCCGCGGCGATGTATGTGACACGGCAACCCTGGCGCGGGTCGATCAATCGTCTGGCCGAGTCGATGACGGTATTTGCGGTCGCCGTGTCGGGGATTTTCCCGATTCTGCATCTAGGTCGACCGTGGTTTTTCTACTGGCTGTTCCCGTATCCCAACATCATGAACCTGTGGCCGCAGTGGCGCAGCTCGCTCGAGTGGGACTTCTGGGCGATCATCGCGTATCTGCTGGTGTCGATCGCGTTCGTGTACGTCGGCATGATTCCGGATCTCGCGACGCTGCGCGATCGTGCGCGCTCGCGGGCGCGGGCGATGTTCTACGGATTGCTGGCGCTCGGCTGGCGCGGCGAGGCGCAGCACTGGCGGCGCATGGAAAGCGTGACGCTGATGTTGGCCGGCTTGTCGGTGCCGCTGGTGTTTTCGGTGCACTCGATGGTGGCGCTCGACTTTTCCGAAGGCCTGGTGCCGGGCTGGCATTCGACGATGTTTCCGCCGTTCTTCATCGCCGGCGCGTTGTTCTCGGGTTTCGCGATGGTGCTGGTGCTGGCGATCCCGATGCGGCGCCTGTTCGGCTTGCAGGCGTATCTGAACGATCGGCACATCGCCAACATCGCCAAGCTGATGCTGGCCGCAGGCTTGTGGGTCGATTACAGCTATGCCTCGGAGATCTTCACCGCGTTCTACAGCATGGACCAGTACGAGGTGACGATGGAGCTCAATCGCTTCTTCGGCGCCTATGCCTGGGTGTTCTGGAGCACGATGGTGTTCAACGTGCTCCAGATCCAGTTGTTGTGGTTCGAACGCGTGCGCCGCAATCACGTGGCGGTTTTCGTGATTGCGCTCGGTGTGCTGTACGGCATGTGGCTCGAGCGGTTCCTGTTCATCGTCTCGAGTCTGTACCGGGATTTCGTGCCGTCGTCCTGGGGCATGTTCTACCCGACGTTCTGGGACATCGCGTTCCTGGCCGGCTCGATCGGATTGTTTCTGTCGTTGTATCTCGCGTTCTCGCGATTGATGCCGATGTTGTCGATGCATGAGCTGCGCAAGCTCGCGCACCAGCGCAACGAGGTTGCGCGATGAGCGACACGCGCATCCACGGCCTGCTCGCGGAGTTTGCCGATGCCCGGCATCTCCGCGAAGCCGCACTGTGCGCGAGACACCAGGGGCACTACAGCGCGATCGAGGCGTACTCGCCGCATCCGATCGACGGACTGGGCGAAGCGCTTGATCGACGCCGGGTGCAGGTTCCGTTCTGGACGCTGCTCGGCGCGATCCTCGGTGGCGGCGGAACCTATCTGCTCGAATGGTATTCGGCCGTGATCGATTACCCGATCAACGTCGGCGGGCGCCCGCCGTTCTCGTGGCCGGCGTTCGTGCCGCCCGCGCTCGAGATGACGATCCTTTGGGCGGCGCTGTTCGGGGTGTTTGCGATGTTGATCGGCAACGGGCTGCCGCGTCTGAATCATCCGCTGTTTGCCGTGCCGGCGTTCGATCGCGCGAGCGACGACCGTTATTTCCTGCTGCTGCGCGCGGACGACGCACACTTCGACGCCCAGCGCGCTCGCGAATTTCTCGACGGGCTTTCGCCGCTGAGCGTCAGTGAGGTGCCGCAATGAGGCATCTTTCCGTTCCCGGGCCGGACTCCCGGTCGTTACATGGTCGGGATGGGGGCATCCGCGGAAAGTGCCGCAGGCGGACGAATACCTGTGCCTGGATGTTGTTGATCGCACTCTTGCTTGCCGGTTGCGAACGCGGCATGCATGAAATGTACGATCAGCCGAAATACAAACCGCTCAAACCGAGTTCGCTGTTTCGAGACGGCAATTCCTCGCGTCCACAGGTGCCGGGTACGGTACCGCGATCATCCGGTGCACTGGCCGGCAGCAGCAGCGGGCGCAGCGGTACGGTTGCGCTGGTGCCGTCGGCCGCGCCGGTTGCCGG
>JBAVZT010000018.1:0-7782 GCA_049588955.1 Rhodanobacteraceae bacterium
GGGTCAGCCACTCGCTCGCAGCGGCCCTGCCGCGGCGCCCGGCTACGCCAACCCATTGCCGGTCACGCCGCAACTGCTCGCACGCGGCAGGGAACGCTTCGACATTTACTGCGCGCCGTGTCACAGCCGCGTCGGCGACGGCGACGGCATGATCGCGCGACGCGGATTTCCGGCACCGCCGAGTTATCACGCGCAGCGTCTGCGCAAGGCGCCCGACAGCCATTTCTACGATGTCATCAGCAACGGCTACGGCGTGATGTATCCGTATGCCGATCGCGTCGCGCCAGATGATCGCTGGGCGATCGTCGCGTACATCCGTGCATTGCAAGTGAGTCAGCATGCGCCGGCATCCGAACTGAGCATGCAGGATGTCGCAGGATTGACGCATGCGCCAAGCGTGCCGCGCAAGCGGACAAACGGAAGCTTGAAATGAGCCGCGTGTGGCTGCCACGGGGTTTCGAATGGTTCGCGCCGATCGGCGGGGTGCTGGCACTCATCGCATGTCTGTTGCTGGGCTTTGCAGCGCCGAAGCAGGCACTCCTGTCGTATCTGTTCGCGTTCCTGTTTTTCACCGGCCTGTCGCTCGGCAGCCTGGCGCTCGCGATGGTGCATCCGCTGAGCGGCGGCGAATGGGGCTACGCCATCCGACCGCAGGTGGTTGCCGGCGCGCGCACGTTGCCGCTAATGGCCTTGCTGGTGCTGCCGATACTGCTCGGCATGCATGTACTGTACGGCTGGACCGACGCGGGCGTGCTGGCGCATGACGCGCTGTTGCGGAAACAGACGTGGTATCTGGACCCGACGTTTTTTGTAATTCGCACGGTCGTGTATTTCGTATTGTGGTCGATATTCCTGTTTCTGTTCGTGCGCGGCATACGCAGGGATACGCCCCTGGCGCGAGTTTCGGCGCCGGGCTTGATCGTGTATGCCCTCACAACGCTGCTGGCAGCGGCGGACTGGGCATCGTCGCTGACGCCGCACTGGCATTCGACGACGTTCGGCATGATGGTCGCGACCGGCTGGATGCTGGCGGCGGCGGCCCTCGCAACAGGGTGCGCGATGTCGGGCGTCGACGGCGAGGAAGGACATTCGCCGCAGTTGCGCAACGATCTCGGCAACCTGCTGCTGATGTTCGTGCTCGGATTCTCATATCTTGCATTCATGCAGTACCTCACCATCTGGATCGCGGATCTGCCGGACGAAACGGTGTGGTACATCCCGCGCACGCTGACCAGTTGGCGCTGGCTCGCCTGGTTCCTGATCGCATTTCACTTCCTGATTCCGTTCGTCGTGCTGCTGTCGCGCCGCGCCAAGCGCAGTCGCGCGTGGCTTGCCTGGATCGCCGCGTCATTGCTCATCGCTCAGTTTGCCGATGTGTTCTGGTTGATCCTGCCGGGATTCCGCGAGCAGGGGTTTTCGTTGCGCTGGACCGATCTGTTCGCGGCGCTCGGCATCGGCGCGTTGTGGTGGTGCGTGTTCATCGGTCAATGGCGCATCACGCGTTCCATGCCGGTGCCGCAGGCGTGGTTGCCATCGCGGGACCGACCCGTGGCGCCCGCAGAGTCGGAGCATGCACATGGCTGAGGCTCCGTTCGGTCATGAATCGCCGGCGATCAATACGGGTCGCGTGCTCACGATCGGTGCAATCCTCGGCTGCGTCGTGGTGGGTGCCGTGATCGCGCTGCATTTCATCCTCGACTACGGCGTCATGCCGCAGCGTGCGGCGATCGTCGCGCGCAGCGGCAGGATTCCTCCGCTGCCGCGGCTGCAACCGCATCCGGCCCGCGATCTGGCGGCCTTGCGCGTGCAGAAACAGACGCTGCTGTCGAGCTACGCCTGGATCGATGCGACGCACCGATACGCGCGCATTCCGATCGGTCGTGCGATGGCGTTGTATTTGCGGCAACATTCCGCATCGGCCTCATCACCGCGACCGTTGAAGCCCACCGCGCCTGCAACGCCTGCGCCGCAACCACGGCCGATGGGACCGAAGCGGGAAACCGCGAAGATGTCCGGGCGCGAGCCAAAAACCTCGATGCGGCGGGTGCCATGATCGGACGGTCCGCACCGATGTGGGTCGCTGGCTTGATCGCCGCGGTCGCGGCCGGCTGCGTGTTTGCCGGGCCGCCGACCACGTTGCGCGCGCCGCCGGATCTCCTGAGCAAGGTCGGATTCGAGCAGAAGCTCGGTGCGACGGTGCCGGTCGCCGCAGAATTTCGTGATACGCGCGGCGCGACGGTGCGTCTCGGCGCTTTGTTCGATGACAAGCCGACATTGCTGGTTCCCGGCTACTACGGCTGCGTGAATCTGTGCGGCGCCGTGCGCGCCGGCGTCGCGCACGCGGTTGCGAAGAGCGGGTTCAAGCCGGGCAGGGATTTCAATGTCGTGCTGGTCAGCATCGATCCCGACGAGACGCCGAGGATCGCCGCCGCCACACAACATCACGATGCGGGGGCGCACCCCGCTGCGAACGTCGCGCGCTGGCATTACCTGACCGCAAGCGAAGCCGCGATCCGACGCGTGACGCGCAGCATCGGTTTTCGCTATTACCATGACGCACGCAACGGACAGTACGATCACGACGCCGGTGTCGTGCTGCTGACGCCGCAAGGCAAGATCACGCAATATCTGTTCGGCGTCGAATTCGCACCGCAAACCCTCAGGCTCGCGCTGGTCGGCGCGTCGCAGGGACGGATCGGCAATCTGGTCGATCATTTCCTGCTGCTGTGCTGCAACTACGATCCGTCCACCGGACGCTACAGCCTGGTGATTCATCGCATCATGCAGGCGCTCGGCGCGACCACCGCGCTGGTGCTGGTCGGTTTGGTCGTTTTCCTGCGCCGCAGCGAGACGCGCGGGCGCGAACTGCGTGCGCGCGAAACCGGGGGTCCATCATGAATCCGGTCGGCCTGCTTCCGGAAGCCTCCAGTGTGGCACCAAGGATCGACTTCCTGTTGTGGTTCATGATCATCCTGTGCAGTGTGGTCGCGATCGGCGTGTTCGTCGCGATGTGGTGGTTTTGCGTGCGCTATCGCCGTGGCAGCAAGGCCGACCGCAGCAATCCCGAGAAGAAAGACCTCGGCGTGGAACTGACCTGGACACTCGTGCCTTTTGCGCTGTTTCTGGGCGTGTTCGTGTGGAGCCTGTTCCTGTTTGCCGAGCTGCACTCGGCGCCCGCGAACGCGCAGACCATCTACGTCGTCGCCAAGCAATGGATGTGGAAGATCCAGCATCCGGGCGGTCAGCGCGAGATCAATACGCTGCATGTGCCCCTGGGGCAGCCGATACGTCTCACCATGACCTCGCAGGATGTGATTCACAGTTTCTACGTGCCGGCCTTCCGCGTGAAACAGGATGTGCTGCCGGGCATGTACACGCAGCTCTGGTTCACCGCGACCAAACTCGGCCATTTCCCTTTGTTCTGCGCACAGTATTGCGGGCTCGATCATTCCAGGATGCGCGGCGAAGTGATCGTGATGCGTCCGACCGACTATGCGCGCTGGCTGAATGAGCACGCCGGTCCGGAAAGCATTGCGATGCACGGCGCGGCGATTTTCCGCAGCCGCGGCTGCAGCGGCTGCCATGGCATCAATGCTTCGGTGCATGCGCCGGATCTGGATGGCATCTACGGACGCACGGTGCATTTGTCCGACGGCAGCAGCGTGATCGCGGACGATCGCTATATCCGCGATTCGATCCTGCTGCCGGACACACAAGTGGTCGCGGGTTACGCGCCGGTCATGCCTTCGTATTCGGCGCAGATCAGCGAGAGCGATCTTCTGGCCGTGATCGCCTATCTGAAATCGACCAGGCCCGGGCAGCAGCCGGCCACGGAGAGCACCAGACAATGACCAGGACCGAGGCCGCCACGCTACCGCGCAATTTCCTCGATCGCGATTACGGTTTGTGGTCGTGGCTTGGTACGCACGATCACAAGCGCATCGGAATTCTGTACGCGTTCGGCATCACCTTCTTCTTCTTTCTCGGCGGGACGGCGGCCGCCTTGATACGCCTGAACCTGATCGAGCCGAGCGGGGCATTGCTCACCGCGGAAACCTACAACAAGGCGTTTACCTTTCACGGCGTGGTCATGGTCTGGTTCTTCCTGATTCCATCGATCCCGGCAACGCTCGGCAATTTCCTTCTGCCGCTGATGATCGGCGCGCGCGACGTGGCGTTTCCGCGACTGAATCTGGCGAGCTGGTATCTGTACATGATCGGCGGCCTGTTCACCATTGCCGCCTTGTTGCTGGGCGGCGTCGATACCGGCTGGACGTTCTACACGCCGTTCTCGACGATGTTTTCCAATACCAACGTGTTCCTGGTGGTGATCGGCGTGTTCGTCACCGGTTTTTCCACGATTTTCACCGGGCTCAATTTCATCGTTACCACCCACACTCTGCGCATGCCGGGCATGACCTGGTTCAAGCTGCCGCTGTTCGTATGGGCCATGTACGCGGTGAGTCTGGTAATGGTGCTGGCCACACCCGTGTTGGCGATGACCTTGTCGCTGATCGGGCTGGAGCGCGGTCTCGGCGTCGGCGTTTTCGATCCGGCGCTGGGCGGCGACCCGTTGCTGTTCCAGCATCTGTTCTGGTTCTACTCGCACCCGGCCGTATACATCATGATCCTGCCCGCCATGGGGGTGGTCAGCGAGATCATTGCCTGCTTCACGCGGCGTCGCGTATTCGGTTATTCGTTCATGACCTGGTCGATGCTGGCGATTGCGGTGATCGGCTTCATGGTCTGGGGCCACCACATGTTCGTCTCCGGGCAGTCGATCTATGCCGGCATGGTGTTCTCGCTGTTGAGTTTCATCGTCGCCGTGCCATCCGCCATCAAGGTTTTCAACTGGACCGCAACCCTGCACAAGGGCGATATCACGTTCGAGGCGCCGATGCTGTACGCGCTGGGTTTCATCGGACTGTTCATGCTGGGTGGTCTTACCGGATTGATGCTGGCCGCGCCGGCGCTGGACGAGCCCCTGCACTCCACCTATTTCGTCATCGCGCATTTTCACTATGTGATGGTCGGCGGGTCGGTGATGGCGTATCTGGGCGGCATCCATTACTGGTGGCCGAAGATCACCGGCCGCATGTATCACGAGGGCATCGCCAGGTTCTCCGCGATCCTCATGTTCTTCGGTTTCAACGTGACGTTCTTTCCGCAGTACCTGCTCGGCTACGAAGGCATGCCGCGGCGCTATCACGCCTATCCGCCGCAATTCCAGGTGCTCAATGTATTGTCCACGGCGGGCGCTTCGATCCTGGCGCTTTCCTATCTGCTGCCGATCTTCTACTTGCTGTGGTCGCTGTATCGCGGTGCGCCGGCGGGCGACAATCCCTGGAATGCGCGCGGGCTGGAATGGCAGACCACTTCGCCGCCGCCGAAGGAAAACTTCCTGCACGAACCGGCCGTACGCGAAGCGTACGCCTACGACGAGCCGGCGCCATGAACGCCAGCGTCGCGCAACTCCGGGAACTCGGGCTGCTCGAGGAGCAGTACAGCGATCCGGTACAGCAGCGCGAAGCCGCAACGCTCGGCATGTGGGTGTTTCTGTCAACCGAGATCATGTTTTTCGGCGTGCTGTTTGCGAGCTATGTGATCTGTCGCGCGCTGTACCCCGACGGATTCGCCGAAGGCAGCCGCCACACCGACATGCTGCTCGGCACGATCGAGACGGCGGTGCTGCTGACCAGCAGTTGCCTGATCGCGATCGCTGTGCATTCGATCAAGCTCGAGCAGCGACGGCTTGCGTTTTGGTTGATGCTCGCCACCGCTGCGCTCGGGACGAGCTTTCTGGTAATGCACGGATTCGAGTATCACAAGGAATATACCGAGCACCTGATTCCCGGCATCAACTTCGACCAGCCGGGACCGCACGCCCATGCGGTCGAATTGTTCTTCTGCCTGTACTACTTCATCACCGGTTTCCATTCGCTGCACGTCATGGTCGGCGTGAGCGTAATCGGCGTGCTGGCGATCCGCGTGGCACGTGGCGCGTTCGGAGCGCGGCGCTACACCACGCCGGAATTGACCGCGCTGTACTGGCATCTGGTCGATATCGTGTGGATCTTCGTGTATCCGGTTATTTATCTGGTGGGGCGTGCGCAATGAACGCATCCGATAAACGCGTCGACGAAGGTACCAGGATCACGCCAGTGGGCCGTTATCTATGGGTACTGGCCGCGCTGATGGTGCTGCTGGCGATCAGCGCGGGCAGCGCGCTGATCAAGCTTGGTCCATTCAACACCATCATCAACATGGCTGTCGCCGCAGCCAAGACCTCGCTGGTAATGCTGATCTTCATGCATGAAACCGAGGCGCGAAACCTGACGCGGATGACCTCGGCGCTGGGTTTTGTCTGGCTGGCAATGCTGATCGGCCTGGCCCTGATCGATTTTCTCTCTCGAGCACACGTTCCGCCGCCGTGGTAAGCAGGCTCCGGGCGCAAAGCGTGATCCACTCATCGTTCACCCCGGGGCGTGGGCCGCAGCGGCGAAATCATGAGTGCAGCTGCCGCTGCATTTACGCGCGAGCCAGCTTGCGCACGCGACAATGCGGATTGTCGTGATCTTTCGCCACCAGGAGGGCGTAGACGATGAGCGCGCATTGGGATTTTTTCAAGCAGACCGACCGCTCCTTCGGCATGTTCTATCCGAAGAACTATATCGTTGCGGGATTCGATACCGAAGCGCACGCGCGGAAGACCGAGCAGCAATTTCTCGACGCCGGCTTCGCCCGCGAAGACGTGCGCTCGGCGGCGGGCTGGTTCGTCGTCAACGATGTCGAAAAGGAGCGCGAACCGGGCTGGATCGACACCATCGCAAAGGAGATCGCCAAGATCGCCGGGACCGAGCAAGGCTACATCGAGGATGATCTCAAGCTCGCGCGCCGCGGTGGCGCGTTCCTGTTCGTGTATGCGCCGGACGACGAGAGCCGGAACAAGGCCCTCGGCCTGCTCAAACTCGCGCATCCGGTATTCGCACGACGCTACCTGCCATTCGCGATCGAGCGTCTGATCTATCCCCCGCAGGAAGATCTGTAGATAGCTGCTGCGTGGCTGTTGCTGCTCACGCCGCGGTTACCGCTGCGCTCAACCCATGGCGCCACGTGCGACGGATTTACGTTCTCGAGACGATCGGGCGATCGGGTAGTTCGTCCGGATTGTCGCGTCCCGCAACCGGAAAATGCCGCGTAAGCAACGCGCCGATGGCGTCGATGCCCTCGATGGTGCCGCGTTCGTATTCGCCACGAGCGAACTGCCTCTGCATGCGTGCGCAGATGTCGGTCCATTCGCTCGCGTCGACTCTTGCCGCGATGCCACGGTCGGCGACGATTTCGATCGCGTGATCGGCCAGCAGCACATAGATCAGTACACCGTTGTTGCCGGCCGTATCCCAGATGCGCGAATGCGCGAACACATCATCGGCACGCCCGCGCGCGCCTTGTCCGCGCACGATATCCGTCAACCGCAACGCGCTCTCGATCACGACGCAGATTTCACCGAGGTGATCCTGTTCGCTGGCGACGATCGCCTGCTGGATCTTGTCGAGCAGCGACGGTGGGAAATGTCGCCTCGCGCCGTAGGCGTGGAGCAGATGTCTCAACCAGCGCACCGTGCGTCCCCTACCAGCTTCCGGACGCGCCGCCGCCGGCGGAAATACCGCCACCACCGCTGAAACCACCGCCTGATCCGCCGCCGAAGCCGCCCCCGCCGAAGCCGCCACTGCTCCAGCCGCCGGAGCCACCGCGGTGGGCAAACGCACCAGCGGCGACGCC
>JBAVZT010000019.1:0-2161 GCA_049588955.1 Rhodanobacteraceae bacterium
CGCCAGCGTGGCCCAGTCGGGATAGTCCAGCGCCAGAGCGATGCGCTCGCGCACATCCGAAGCCACCGGCAACTCGTGAGTCTGCTGATCGTCGAACATCTGCAAGCGGTTCTCCAGACGCCGCAGAAATCGATATGCCTCGCGCAAGGCGCACGCCGCAGCGGTCGGGATGTAGCCGCGCTGTTCGCAGATGGTCAGCGCTGGCAACAAACCGCGAACTCGCAGAGCCGGTTCGCGTCCGCCGCGGATCATCTGCACCAGCTGCACGATGAACTCGATCTCGCGGATGCCCCCGGGGCCGAGCTTGATATGGTTTGACATGTCCTTGCGCGCGACCTCGGCGTCAATCAGCGATTTCATTTCGCGCAGCCCGGCAAAGGCGTTGTAATCGAGATAACGGCGAAACACGAACGGACGCAGTGTCTCCAGCAGGCGCGCGCCGGCCGCGCGATCGCCCGCCACCGGTCGCGCCTTGATCCATGCGTAGCGTTCCCAGTCGCGGCCTTCGCGCTGGTAGTAAAGCTCCATCGCCGCGAACGACAGTGCCAATCTACCGGCCTTGCCGAACGGGCGCAGCCGGAGATCGACGCGATAGGCGTAACCGTCGGCACTGCGTTCGGCCAGCAACGTCACCAGTTGCCGGCACACCCGCGTGAAATAGGGTTCGGCTTCGAGCGCGCGCTCGCCGTCGCTGCGACCATTCTGCGGATAGGCAAACACGAGGTCGATATCCGACGAAAAATTCAACTCGCCGCCGCCGAGCTTGCCCAGCGCAAGCACGACCAGTCGCTGGATGTCGCCGGCATCGGAGCGCACCACTCCGTGACGAGCGGCAACCTGTGTCTCGACCCGGCCAAGTGTCGCGGCAAGGCAACTCTCGGCCAGCACCGACGCGCCGGCCAGTGTTCCCTCAATGCGATCGAGGCCATTGACGTCGCGCCAGATCAACCGGATCGCCTCGCGCGTGCGAAATCGATGCAATTCCGCGCGAAACGCATCTTCACCGCCCGCGGCTGCAAGCGCGCCGGCCCGCGCGTCGGCGTGGCGCGGATCACCCATGAGCCGCACCAGATCCGGCCCGAGCAGCACCGGGTCGTTGAGAAAGCAGGTGTAGACGAAATCGCTCGCCAGCAACACGCGTTGCAGATGCTCGTCGACACCGGCGTCGTCGTGGAACGGAACGCCGGCTTCACGACACGCGCTGTCCAGTCGCGCGAGCCGTTCATCGAGCAGGCGCAGCAGGGCGCGTGGCAATGTCGGCGGCGTGCTCATGGCGCGATTACAACAGAGCAGCCGCCGGCGGGGAATCAACGCGGGCCGGTGGCGGCGATATTCCCACGCAAGTCGAACCGATCGAGGATGAAATTGCGTAAGACGTCGAAGGTGAACGTTCACCGCACACGTGTTTCCTCCATTCTGGCAAGACCGGCGCAAACATGGCATCGTCGCGCCCTTGGTGAACTCCGACCACAAACCAGACGCCGCAGGCACCGGGCGAGGAGATGCCTTGCGCATCGGCTTGGGCATCGTCGCGGCCGCAGTGTTGCTCGGCATTCTGATCGGTTGGCTCGATCCGGCCTGGCATGGCGAATCCACCGTGTGGAACGCCGATCTGCTCGGCATGATCGCGCTCAACGTGCTGCCGGCGCTGATCCTGTTCCTGCTGATGCTGGCGTTGACCCGGCGCGTAATGCTCGCGATCTGGTTCAGCGTTCTCATCGTCGGTGTGCTGTACGCTGCCGATGCGCAGAAGCTGCGCTATCTCGGAACACCGCTGTTGCCGGCCGATCTGCGTCTGCTCGGCGAAACCGGCCCGGCAGTGCATCTGCTGGGCCAATATCTGCATGTCGCGCCCTTGCAGATCGTCGAACTCCTGCTCGGGCTCGGATTCACCGTCGCGCTGTTCCGCGAGAGCGCACTGGTGGCAGTGCGTGGATGGCGACGCTGGCTGCTCGCGGTCGCGGCATTGTTCGTTGGCGCCACGCTGATCGCCGGCAGCATGCCGTGGCCGAGCCTTTACGACGCCAACCGGCTCGACTTCCATCCGTGGGCACTCAAGGAAAGTTCGAACCATATCGGGTTGATCGGCACCTTGTTGCTGTATCAGTGGCAGTTCGCAGGCGGCAACATTCCGTCCGCGGACCGCAAGGCCGCGGCCGCA
>JBAVZT010000020.1:0-3206 GCA_049588955.1 Rhodanobacteraceae bacterium
AGGCTGCGCAACCGCGGATCAATTGCATGTTGAGATTCATGATGCGCTCCGTCCTTCAGTTGATTCGTCGTGTTCTCCGCAAGCTTCATGCCAGCAACGGCTCGTAGGGCACTTGCATTGGAATAGATGCGCAATCAATCAGTTAGGTTGCCGTGTCGGAAGTCATGACCAGCGCTACAGCGCGTGTTCGGAGTGTCCGCTGTCCGCGTTTGCGGACTCCTCCGGCACGATGACCTCGACCGCATGCGCATGGCCGTCGTCGATCAGGCGCAGGCTGCCGTCTGCTTGCGGCATGTCGTCGAGCACCACGCCGACGCGGGTATCGGTCGCAAGCGCGCGCCGTACGACGACACGGTAGAGACTGTTGCCGTGACAATAACGCAGCGTGAATCCAGGCCACGCCCCGGGCAGGCACGGCTCGAATCGCAGCCGGTCGCCGCTGCGCCTGACGCCCAGCAGCGATTCGGTCGCCAGTCGGTACATCCACCCGGCCGAGCCGGTGTACCAGGTCCAGCCGCCGCGCCCGGTGTGTGGCGGGATCGCATAGATATCCGCCGCCATCACGTACGGTTCGACCTTGTACAGGGCGCTCGCCGCATCGGAGTCCGCATGGCACAGCGGATTGATCATGCGGAACAGTTCCCAGGCGCGTTCGATGCGACCGGCTTTCGCAAACGCCATGACCGCCCAGATCGCCGCGTGCGTGTACTGGCCGCCGTTTTCGCGCACTCCAGGCGCGTAGCCGCGGATGTATCCCGGGTCCATCGGCGCCTTGTCGAATGGCGGATCGAGCAATTGGATCAAACGCGCGTCCGGGCGTACCAGATGCTCATCGAGCGCATCGAGGGCCAGCGCCGTGCGGGTCGGGGCGCCCGCACCGGACAGGACCGCCCAGCTTTGCGAAATCGAGTCGATGCGGCATTCGACGTTCTCGGCCGAACCGAGCGCGGTGCCATCGTCGAACCATGCGCGTTTGTACCAGGCGCCGTCCCAGGCTTCGTGTTCGATATGGGCACGAAGATCGATCGCCACGCTTTCGCACTTCTCGGCGAATGCCGGATCGCGCTCATTGAGCGCGACCGTGCTGAATTCCGTCAGCACTTCATGGAAGAAAAATGCCAGCCAGACGCTTTCGCCACGACCTTCGCGACCGACATTGTTCATGCCGTCGTTCCAGTCGCCGCTGCCGATCAGCGGCAGACCGTGAATGCCGGTGCGCAAGCCGTGTTCGATAGCGCGCACGCAATGCTCGTACAAGCTGGCGCGCCGGTCCGACCGCGTCGGCAAATCGTAATAGGATTCCTCACCGACGTTGAGAGCGCGGCCCTCGATGAAATGCACCGGCTCGGACAGCACCGAACTGTCCCCGGTCGTCTCGACGTAGCGGCAGGTAGCGAGGGGCAGCCACAGAAAATCGTCCGAACAGCGCGTGCGCACGCCACGGCCGGTTGGCGGATGCCACCAATGCTGCACGTCGCCTTCGCGGAACTGGCGCGACGCATGCAACAGGAGTTGCCGACGCACCAGCACCGGTTCGGCGTGCACCAGCGCCATGACATCCTGCAATTGGTCGCGAAATCCGAACGCTCCGCCGGACTGATAGTAGCCGCTGCGGCCCCACAGCCGGGATGCGATCACCTGGTAAAGCAGCCAGCCGTTGCAGAGCAGGTCAAATTCGGGTTCGGGCGTTTCGACCTGTACCGCGCCAAGCGCGCGCTGCCAGACCTTGTCGACGGCTTCGATCGCCGCGCGTGCGGTGCCGGCCTTGCGCAAGCGCAGTACCAGATCACTCGCATCCTCCGGACCGCGCGCCGCGCCGAGACGGAAGATCAGCACACGCGACGCGCCGTCGGCGAGTTCCAGCGGAATCTGGATCGCGCCGCACGGATCAAGCACGGCGCCGACCTTGCCGCTCAGGCTGGCCCGACTCATGGCCGCCGGCGCCGCAAGGCTGCCATTGCGTCCGATGAATTCGGCGCGATCGCCGCTCAAGGTGCGGCTGATCTCGTCGACATCGAAGAACGCGACCTGGTCGGCAAATTCCGGGTTGTAGGAATTGCTCGCGAACAGCGCACCGGTATTCGGGTCGAGCGCAGTGACCACATGCAGCGCGGTCTTTTCGCGCAGGTCGCCGAGCACCCACTCGACGTAACCGGTCACGGACAACTGTCGCGCCCTTCCGGATCCGTTGTCGAGCTTGAGCACAAAGAACTTGACCGGTGCGACTGCATCGACGTAGACCCTGAGTGTGCTTTCGATGCCGTCCTCGCCGTGCTCGAACACGCTGTAACCGAAGCCGTGCCGGCACACGTAGTCACCGCTGCCGCGCGCGGGCAGCGGTGTCGGTGACCAGAACTGCCCGGTTTCCTCGTCCCGCAGATAGAACGCCTCGCCGCCGATGTCGCTGACCGGATCGTTGTGCCACGGCGTCAAGCGAAACTCGTGCGCGTTTTCCTTCCAGGTGTACCCGCCGCCGCATTCGGTGACTATGCAGCCGAAATCCGGATTGGCCAGCACATTGGACCACGGCGCCGGCGTCATGCGGCCGGGTGCAAGCGTGATCACGTATTCGCGTCCGTCCGCGGCGAAACCGCCGATGCCATTGGGCATTGCAAGCTTGCGCGCCGCAGCGCTCCATATCGGCGGCGCTTCGGTTCGCAGGCGCGTCGGCGCGAAACGGGCGAGCGGCGATTCCAGGACTTCGCGCCGCTTCACCTGCTCGGCGAAGGTTCCGCGGCTGCCGGAAAGAATCGCCCGCGCGACCGATTGCAGCAAAACCCGATCCTCGACCGGAATCTGTTCGGCGGCACGCACGAAAATACCGCCCGGCTGGTCGATCAGGTTGCCGTCCACGCCGGCTGCGATCAGACCCATGATCTGGTCGTGCAGCAGCTGCCGATAACCGCCTTGATCCTCATTCCAGATGACCAGATCGACCGCGAGGCCCTTGAGGCGCCAGTAGGTGTGGGCCTGCACCAGTTGGCGCACCAGATCGATTTCGGCGAGGTCCTTGATCTGCACCAGCACGATCGGCAGATCGCCGGAAATCGCATAACCCCAGAGGCCGGACTGACCACGCCGGTTGCGCGCCACCAGTTCGGCATCGGCGCGCAACGAGGCGTTGCCATAGATCACATTGCCGGCAAGGCGCCCGTAGAGTTGAACATCGGCCTCGCTGGTATTGATCTGGCGCAACACGACCTGAC
>JBAVZT010000021.1:0-7047 GCA_049588955.1 Rhodanobacteraceae bacterium
CGATTGGAATATCGAGCGCAAGCGCGATGCCCTGCGCGGCCGAGACGGCAAGACGCATGCCGGTGAATGCACCGGGCCCGCGACCGACCGCGATCGCATCGAGCGCGCTGCGCGCGATGCCGGCTTCGGCGAGCAGCTCGTCGCACATCGGCAGCAGGAGTTGCGCGTGACGGCGCGGCGCAAGTTCACTGCGCGTCAACAGGCTGCTGCCGGTCAGCAGCGCTGCCGAGCACGATTCGGTGGCGGTTTCGAGGGCGAGCAGATTCATCACGAGAGTGCGCTGAAGCAAGTCGGCGTGAGACGCGGATTCGCCGCATCATAGCGTGGATGGATTCGCGCGCGGCGCGCCCGCACGCGGGGTCGCGCACGGCTTCGAGCGTGCACGAGGCGCACGCCGTTGCGATGACCTGGCAGCCGAACCGCAGGTATCACCTGCGCCGATGGGTACCGCTGCGCTCAACCCGTCCTGCGGGTTGTCGTACATAACGCATGCAGCCGCGCAACCGCTACGTCCGGGTATCCGGGAATGCGTCCGCCACCGCTTCGAGCAATGCACGCGGCGTCTCCATGCGCGGCGAGCAGGTCGTACCGCGGCAGAGCCAGGCCGCACCGCCGGCGCGGGCGCTCTGCTGTCCGAGCACCCCGGGCAGCGGCTCTTCCTCGGATATCAGCAGGTAACCATCCAGTGCGCTCGTGCTCGATAGAACCGCCCCAAGCGCATGTTGCCATCGCACCGCCTCCCCTCCGCCTTCGCAGCGGATCACCAGATGTGCGCGCGGATTGAGGAATTCATCGAGCGCATGCAATACCGTGCAGCTGGCTTGTGGAGTCTCCCGGAGCATTGGCCACGCGGCGCGCAGGGTGCGCTCGACTGCATCGAGATAGCGCGGCTCGCCGAGCAGGTGACCCAGTCTGAGCAGCGCGCGCGCTGCCACGCCGTTGCCATTGGGCAAGGCTTCGTCCACGAACGATTTGGGCCGCTGCGGCAAGCGCTCGGCGTCGTGCGCGGTAAAGTAGAAGCCACCCGTGTCGCCATCTTCAAAACGCTCGATCAGCTCGTCGGCCAGCGCAATTGCCCAATCGAGATCACGCCGCTTCCAGCGTCGCTGCAGCATCAGCACCAGCGCGTCGAGCAGGAACGCGTAATCGTCCAGATAAGCAGGAAACTTCGCGCGACCGCCTGCGTAACACGCGTACAGGCGCCCTTCGCGCCACAGGTGCTCGTGCAGAAACGTCAAGGTGCGCTCGATTTCGTCCGACAGAGGCGCTTCCGACAGCCAGCGCGCCGCGCGCGCCGCCCCGGCTATCATCAACGCATTCCAGGCGGTCAGGATCTTGTCGTCGCGCGCCGGCCGGGTTCGCGTTGCGCGTTCGGTGAAAAGCGTCGCGGTCGCCGCCAGCAAACGTTCTCGTGCCAGGTATTCTTCGATACCCAGTCTGGCCGCGATATCGGCAAGCGGCTCGTTCACGCGCAAGTGCCAGGCGTGTCCCTCGAAATTGGGTGGCCGATCCAGACCCCAGCGGCGTTCGACGACCGCGAATTGCTCGACCGGCAGCAAGCGCCGGATGTCATCGGCACTCCACAGGTAGTAGCGACCTTCCTCACCATCCGAGTCCGCATCGATCGAACTGTAGAAGCCTCCGCCCGGCGCAACCATTTCACGCTTGATCCATTCGACGCAGGCCTGCGCGGTATTCGCGAACCGTTCTTCATAGAGCTGCATCGCAACGCGCGCGTACAGCGGCAGCAACAGCGCGTTGTCGTACAACATTTTCTCGAAATGCGGAATCTCCCAGCGGGCATCCACCGAGTAACGAAAGAATCCGCCGCCGATCTGATCCTGCAACCCCCCATCGGCCATGTGTCCGAGCGTGAGTCTCGCCATTACCTCGTACAGTGCCTCGCCCGCGACCGTGGTCGCCAACGATCCTGCTCTATCGAGCATCAGTTCCAGTTCCGGCGCATGCGGAAATTTCGGTGCACCGCGGTGTCCTCCATACTCATGATCGAACCCCGCACTGATTCGCTTGAGCGCACTCACCAGCGGCGCATCGTCGAGAATCGCCGCGCTCGGCAGCATCCTTCCATGATCGGCCAGCAACGCGGCCAACGCGTCACCTTGCACACGCACTTCATCGGGATGCTGATCGAACCAGCTGCGCGCACCTTCGAGCACCTCGACGAACGCCGGCAACCCCGACCGCGGCGTTTTCGGAAAATAGGTGCCCGCATAGAACGGCACGAGGTCCGCGGGCGCAAGAAACATGGTCAACGGCCAGCCGCCGCCGCGGCGGGCGAAGGCCTGATAGGCTAGTTGGTAGACCTTGTCGATGTCGGGGCGTTCTTCGCGGTCGACCTTGATATTGATGTACAGCGCGTTCATGACTTGCGCGACTTCGGGGTCTTCGAAGCTCTCGTGGGCCATGACATGGCACCAGTGACAAGCCGAGTAGCCGATCGACAACAGTATCGGCTTGTGTTCGTTGCGCGCGGTCGACAGGGCCTCGTCGCACCACGGCCACCAATCGACCGGGTTGTCGGCATGCTGGCGCAAGTAAGGACTGGTTTCGTTGGCGAGGCGGTTGGGCATGGGGTTGAACGTGATGGAATGCACGCATTGTGACGCGGATCAGCCGTGCGATGCCGGTAACTTGTTCGCAATATTCTTTTTCTTGAAAACGAAACAGGGCGGAGGCCGAACCTTGCGATTGTCGCCACGAACCCGACCTCCATGCCAGTGCTGAAAGACACGATGCGGATCACAAGCCACTGGCGCGCATCGGCTGGGCGCACCTGCATGATTGCCATGCGCCACTGAACGGAGCCCGAAACATCAGGGCCGAGATTGGCGCCAAGCGGCAAGTCCGTCAGCACATCGACAACGCGGCCCGACAACGAGGCTCCACGTACCAGCGCGAAATCCATGCTGGCCACGGCACCGCTCAGCAGATTGAAGGTCTGGCCCTGATCCTAGTTGCATGCGCTCCCATCGATGCAGGTTACACCCGGATCGAGCTGATCGATATACGGGGTAACGCCAGGTGTATCGATCTCCCGCGTTACGCCGAAGTCGACATAGGCGGCATAGCGCCCGGCAACTGCATCCGGGTGGGCGTTCACGCTGCAAGCCACGCGCGCTTGACGAAAATCGCAATCAAGAGCCCCACGGGAATTCCGCCCAGGGCGCGCGGGTCGTGGCGTCGGTAACGGCTCCAATCACGACCGCATCGCGTCGAATCATGGCCTCGTCATCGGCGTCTGCCGCCGCAACGTTCGCTCGCAAGGCGGTTTGACGGCACAATGGCGCGCTGTTGCCATCCGGGCACCGAGATGAGTCGCGCTTGATGCATTATTTCGTCGACATCAACCCGATCGCGTTTTCGATCGGTCCGCTGGCGGTGCACTGGTACGGCATCATGTACCTGATCGGTTTCGGCATGGCCTGGTGGCTCGGCGAACGCCGCCGCCGTGCCGGGCGCCTCCCGATCGGCACCGAGCAATTTTCCGACCTTGCGTTTTACGGCATGCTCGGCGTAATCGTCGGCGGACGCATCGGCTACATGCTGTTCTACGACACGCCCGAGCTGATCCACCATCCGCTTTCGCTGTTCCGCATCTGGGAAGGCGGCATGTCATTCCACGGCGGGTTGCTCGGGGTCCTGGTTGCCGTGTGGCTGTGGTCGCGCCGCAATCGCATTCATTTTTTCGATACCGTGGATTTCGTCGCGCCGCTGATCCCGATCGGTCTCGGTCTCGGGCGCCTGGGCAATTTCATCGGTGGCGAATTGTGGGGGCGGCGCACCGATCTTCCCTGGGGCATGATCTTTCCGCGCGCACTCGAGTCACTCGGCAAGACGCGCGATCAGTTGCATGCCCTGTATCTCGCCGGGCAGCTTGACAACGAAGCACGTCATCCCTCGCAACTCTATGAGGCGACACTGGAGGGCCTGGTGCTGTTCGTGGTGCTGTGGGTCTATTCGCGCAAGCCGCGGCCACGTTATGCGGTGTCCGGTTTGTTTGCGTTGCTGTACGGATTGTTCCGTTTTGCGGTGGAGTTCGTGCGCGAACCGGACGTGCAGCTCGGCTTCATCGCGTTTCACTGGGTGACGATGGGCCAGATTCTGTCGCTGCCGTTGATTGTGGCCGGCATCGTTCTCTTGCTGATGTCGCGCGGCGCACCGATCGCCGGTCACGTCGGGCAGGCAACAAGGGCCGAACAGGACTCGGCATGAACCAGTATCTCGACCTGCTGCGTTACGCGCTCGAGCATGGCACGCCGAAATCGGATCGCACCGGCACCGGCACGCGAAGCGTGTTCGGTTGGCAGATGCGATTCGATCTGGCCGACGGTTTCCCGCTGGTGACGACCAAGAAGCTGCATTTGAAGTCGATCGTGCACGAACTGCTCTGGTTTCTGCGCGGTGACACCAACATCGGCTATCTCAACGAGCATGGCGTTGGCATCTGGGATGAATGGGCCGACGCGAACGGCGAGCTTGGTCCGGTGTACGGCAAGCAATGGCGTGCCTGGACGGGTATCGACGGAAAACCGATCGACCAGATTGCCTCGGTCATCGCCCAGATCCGACGCAATCCGGATTCGCGTCGGCTGATCGTGAGCGCATGGAATGTCGCCGATCTGCCGCGGATGGCATTGCAGCCCTGCCATGCCCTGTTCCAGTTTCACGTCGCCGACGGTCGCCTCTCGTGCCAGCTCTACCAGCGCTCGGGCGACATCTTCCTCGGCGTGCCGTTCAATATCGCGAGCTATGCCTTGCTCACGCACATGATGGCGCAGGTGACCGATCTCGCGGTCGGCGATTTCGTGCATACGCTCGGCGATGCGCACCTGTACGCGAACCATGTCGAACAGGCGCGCACCCAGCTTGCGCGCATGCCGCGCGAACTTGCGCGGCTCAGGCTGGATCCCGCGGTGCGCACGATCGACGACTTCCGTTTCGAGCATGTTGCCTTCGAAAACTACCATCCGCATCCGGCCATCAAGGCGCCCATTGCGGTCTGACCCGAGCAGCCAATGCCCATCAGCCTGATCGCCGCGCTCGATTCCAACCGCGCAATCGGCCGCCGGGGCGAGATGCCGTGGCATCTGCCCGACGATCTGAAGCGCTTCAAGGCGCTGACCTTGGGCAAGCCGACATTGATGGGCCGCAAGACCGCGCTCGCCATCGGTCGCCCGCTCCCCGATCGGCCCAATCTGGTGTTGACTCGAAGCGACGCGGCGCCGTTCGCCGGGCAGCGGCCGGTCGCCTCGCTCGAGGCGGCGATCGCATGTGCCGGCGACGCCGAACTCATGGTGATCGGCGGCGGCGAAGTCTATCGACTGGCCCTGGCGCGCGCGACCTGCATGCATCTGACCTGGGTGGAGGCGACCGTGGTCGATCCCGATACGTTCTTTCCCGGTTTTGATCCGGCGCAATGGACTGAAGTGCGGCGCGTGTACCACGCGCGTGACGCCCGCCACGCGTCGGCATTCACGTTTGTGGACTATCGGTGCGTGCCGAAAACCAACACGCCGATCTAGAATGGCGCGGCTGAACCCATCACCAGTCCGCAACTCTTCCACCGAAGGGAAAGCCGCTACCGGTCAGTCGATACCGCTCCCCGGGGCAGGCGGGCGATCCGATTTCACGCTGATCCAGGCCGGTTCGTCCCCATCGATGCGCAACGCCGTCAACTCGCCGCCCCAGACGCAACCGGTATCGATCGCGTAGATGCCAAGGCCGCTGAAACGACCGAGCGTCGACCAGTGGCCGCACACGACGCGGATATCACGCCGCACCTGGCCCGGCACGCTGAACCACGGGTACAGCCCGACGCGCTGCGTACCGGGCGCGCCTTTTTCGGAAAATGCGATTCGCCCGCGCACGTCGCAGTAGCGCATGCGCGTAAGTACGTTGATGCCTGCACGCAGCCGATCGGTACCGCGCAACCGCGGATTCCAGACGTCGGGCTTGTTTCCGAACAGATGCCGCATGAGGCGGCGATAATCGTGCCCGTGAAGCTTCTCCTCGATTTCACGTGCGACAGCTTCCGCCTCTTCAAGGGTCCAGCGCGGAAACAGCCCGGCATGCACGAGCAACCAGCCCCGATCACGATCCACATGCAGCAGCTTGCGTCCGCGCAGCCAGGAGACCAGCTCGTCGCGATCGGATGCGAACAGCACTTCTCGCAGTTCCGCATTGACGCGCGCCTGGTCCTGCCGCTTGCGCTCGGCGACCGCCAGCAACGACAAATCGTGATTTCCGAGCACGACCACTGCGCGCTCGCCGAGCGACTTGACCAGCCGCAGCACGGCGAGGGATTGACCGCCCCGGTTGACCAGATCACCGCAGAACCACAGCGTGTCATTGACCGGATCGAATGCCAGCGCGTCGATCAGCCGGGCCAACTCGTCGTGGCAACCCTGAACGTCCCCGATGGCCCAGACAGCCATGTCAGCGCGCTGTCGCGAAGCAATCGGTCATCAGTGCAGCACTCGTGGCGTTGACAGCACAAAAGCCGGGATGTCGGCCAGGAACCGGGTACCGTCATCGGCGATCATCTGGTAGCTGCCACGCATCGTGCCGAGCGCCGTTTCCAGCACCGCCCCGGAGGTATACGCGAAATCGCCGCCGGCGCGAACCAGAGGCTGTTCACCGACCACGCCGTCGCCACGAACCTCCGATACCTTGCCGTTGGCGTCGGTAATGATCCAGTGACGGCTGAGCAGACGCGCGCCGATGCTCCCGCGGTTGGCAATCGTGATGGTGTAGGCGAACACGTAATGACCGTCGGCGGGCGCGGACTGATCGTCGAGGAATCGCGTGTTCACGGAAATTTCGATGTCGTAGGGTTTCTTCTCGGCCATGAACGGATTCTCCGGGACCGGCGCCCGGGCGGCAAGGGCTGCGCCGTCGAACCGCTGTTGCACTCGGTGCCGGCCGGCATTCACGGTGCGGGCTGCGCACCGGTTGCAGCCAGCGTTTGCGCGAGCGTCGCGTAATCGCCTGGCGCGAGTTGCTCGGCGCGCGCACGCGGATCGATGC
>JBAVZT010000022.1:0-13787 GCA_049588955.1 Rhodanobacteraceae bacterium
CAATGAAGCTGTGTACACGTCCGCCTGTGAATTCATGCGCGCCAGCCGGCAAGGGCGGAATCGAATTCACCCGGCATGCCGAGCGCTCGACAGTCGAGTGTGCGGTCAATACGTCTGACCAAGCCGCTCAACACCTTGCCCGGGCCACATTCACCGATCCGCCTGCCTCCGGCGGCCATCGTGCTGCGCACGCACTCGCTCCAGCGTACCGGCAGATACAACTGGCGTGTCAAGGCGTCCCGGATGGCCGTTACATCGCCGTGAACCTTGCCGTCGACGTTCTGGATGACCGGGATGGTCGGCGCACGCCAGGCGTACGCATTCATGGCTTCGCGTACGCGATTGGCGGCTTCGCGCATCAGCGACGTGTGCGACGGCACGCTCACGTTCAGCTTGACGGCCTTGCGCGCGCCTCGTTCGACGAGCAATGCGATCGCAGCGTCCACTGCCTGGACATGGCCGCCGATCACGATCTGACCCGGCGAATTGTAGTTCGCCGGCGCGACTACCCGGTCACCCGAGACATCCCGGCAAACCGCCTCGACCACTTCATCATCGAGGCCGATGATCGCCGCCATCGACCCAACGCCGTGTGGTGCGGCATCCTGCATTGCCTGGCCGCGAATGCGCACGAGATGCGCCGCGTCGTCCAGCGCGATCGCTTCCGCCGCAACAAGCGCGGTGTATTCGCCGAGGCTGTGTCCACTCAGCACGAACGGTTGCGCGCCACCGGCGTGCAACCATGCCCGCCATACGGCAATCCCCGCAGCGAGCAATGCCGGTTGGGCGTATTCGGTGCGGTTCAGCATGACCTCGGCGCCGCCTTGGGCAAGCGCCCACAAGTCGATTCCGGCGCCGTCTGAGGCCTGCGCAAACGTCTCGCGGATAATCGCATGCGCGTCGGCCAGCTCGGCGAGCATGCCGCTCGACTGCGAACCCTGGCCTGGAAACACGAAAGCCAGTTGGGAATCCGGATTGCCGGGCATGAAACACTCCTTGCGCAAGGGCATGGTCGGATTGTCGGCTCGTTTCGGTCCGGACAAGCCCCGTCAGAAGCACGTCATCAATAGCGTAGCAGTGCCGAGCCCCAGGTGAAGCCTCCACCGAAAGCTTCGAGCAGCAGCAATTGTCCGCGCTGAATCGCCCCCGAGCGCACGGCGTGATCGAGCGCAAGCGGCACCGATCCGGAGGAGGTATTGCCATGCTTGTCCACGGTCACGATCACCCGTTCCATCGGCAGGTCCAGGCGTTTGGCGGTGGCCTGAATTATTCGCAGGTTGGCCTGATGAGGGATCAACCAGTCGATTGCATGCTTGTCGAGTCCATTGGCCGCGAGCGTCTCGTCGACCACCCGATCGAGCGTCTTGACGGCGACCTTGAATACCTCGCTGCCGGCCATCAGCACGCGCACGCCGGCATTGGGCTCATCCGGTTTGAACCCGGCCGATACGCCGACCGGATTCCACAGCAGGTGCTTGTAGCTGCCATCGGCGTGCAGGTGGGTTGAAATCACGCCGGGTTCATCGTCCGGTTTGAGCACCACCGCGCCGGCGCCGTCACCGAACAACACGCAGGTCGATCGATCCGTCCAGTCGAGCATGCGCGAGAGCGTTTCCGCGCCAACCACGAGCGCGGTCTTGATCTGGCCGGATCGCACGAACTTGTCGGCGATGCCAAGCGCGTACATGAAGCCGGAACAAGCCGCATTCACGTCGAACGCCATGCAGCCATTGGCGTCGAGTCGATCCTGCAGCAAGCACGCGGTCGACGGGAAAATCAGATCGGGAGTCGTGGTGCCAAGCACGATCAAGTCTATTTCGCCAGGCGCAACCCCGGCGGCATCGAGCGCATTCCTGGCGGCTTCATAGGCAAGGTCGCCGGTAGTCTGGCCGTCAGCCGCAATATGCCGTTGGCGAATACCGGTGCGCGACGCGATCCACTCGTCGTTGGTATCGACAAGGCGTTCGAGATCGCGGTTGGTCAGTATCTTGTCCGGCAGGTAACTGCCGGTGCCGGCTATGCGTGAGTAGATCAGAGCACTTCCCCGACCCGGGCCAATCCGCATTGTCCTGCGGCCGGCATGGCTGGCACGCGTGTGCGCCAGTATGAACAATCGACGGTCGTTTCAACCACCGCTGCGGGTGGCTATCGAGCCATCCCCGGTTACTTTTCGTCGCGCACCTGCGCGCGCGGTTCGATCATCTGCCTGCCGCGATAATAGCCGTCCTTGGTCACGTGGTGGCGCAGATGGACCTCGCCCGAGGTCGGGTCCGTGCCTAATTGCTTTGCGCTCAGTGCATCGTGGGAACGACGCATGTCGCGGCGCGAAGGCGATTTTCGACTCTTGGCGACTGCCATGTGATTCTCCGCATGAACGAGTAACAGCAATGCGACTTTGAAACCGGTCGCGGTGTAGACGTATGTTTAATGCTTCCTGAGTTTTTCAAGTTCCGCGAACGGCCCAGGCTCGATTTCGTCCGGAGCGGTCGCGTAATCCAGCGGTGCGCCGCCGGGAGACAACGGTACCAGCGGTACAGCCAGGATCAGTTCATCCTCGATGACATCGCTCAGGCGGATGCGCCCGTCGACCATCAGTACCGGTTCACAACCTTCCGGCAACGCGTCTTCCTGCCCTGCATCAGCGATCAGACCTAGGCACTGATCAACCACTGCCGGCTGGACATAGGTTTCGAGCGTGCGCTGGCACACCAGCGGCAACCCGGCTTCCACATGAACAGCAAGGATAGCGGTGCCGAGCGCATCTTTGCCGAACTTCAGATCGTAGCGCACGTCGCCGTCGAAGCTTGCCAGCAACTCGCACAAGCGTGGCATCGAGGCCAACGGCAGACTTCCCTGAAAACATTGACGCGCCGCTGCCATGCGCGCGACTTCCACGGATTCGGACAAAGCCACGGACATGGGCGCGCGATGGTAGGTTCCGCCTTGCCCGATGTCAATCAAGACAAGGCTCGCAGGGACGAGCCGATGCGTTCGGTTTGCCCGCCTCGATGGCTTGCGGCAGACTGGCAGAACTGATGCGCACGCTCGCGATCCTCACTGGCTTTTTGGCTGCAATGCTGTTGGTGATTGCGGGTATGTGGCTTTGCAGACATCGAGTGGAGCGGCGTACGCGCCTGCTCGGCGAGATACTGGACCTCGCCGACAGCGCCGAATTGATTTTGCGCGACTGTCGCAACCACCTTGGCGAGATACAACCCCTGGTTGCCGCTGTTTCCGATTCCGATTTGAGCGCCGATCCGGGACGGGCGACCGCGACGGCGCAGGCGGCCGTACAGGCGGCGCTGCATGATTTGCTGGGCCATCGGCTCTGGCTGAAGGCCCATGCCACCGACGCAAACCTGCATCAGCTGCACGCAGCCCGCAACGCATTGAGGCAATTGCTGGCGACGCTGACCAGGCAGCTTGGCCAGCTTGCCGTGGTGCACGATGACCTGACCCGGGCAGGTAGGTCCGGATCGGGCAATCCGCAATCTCGCGAAATTGCCCGGGAGATGCATGAAAAAGTCAGCCGACATTGAATTGGTGCTGGCATCGGGCTCGCGCTATCGGCGTGAGTTGCTCGCCCGTATTGTTCCGCACTTTCGTACCTGCGCCCCCGCCGTCGAAGAGACGCCGCGGCCCGGAGAGACCGCGACGTCACTGGCCGAGCGGCTTGCGCTTGAGAAAGCGCTGGCCGGAGCGCGCCAGTGTTCGGGCGCTCTCGTCATCGGGTCGGACCAGGTCGCTGAATGTGAAAATGGTGTGCTCGGCAAGCCCGGCGAGCGCGCTGAGGCGATCGCGCAGCTGACGTCGTGTTCGGGTCGGACCGTGACGTTTCGCACGGCCGTGTGTGTCGTTGACGCTCGCTCGAGCAGGCTGGAAAGCCGATCGGCGATGGATCTGACGCGCGCGGTATTCCGCACCTTGCAGGCCGATGAAATCGCTCGCTACGTCGAACGCGAGCCGGCGTTTGATTGCGCCGCCGGCTTCAAGGTGGAGGGCCTGGGCATTGCCCTGTTCGAAAGCATCGAGAGCGGCGATCCGACAGCGCTTGTCGGCTTGCCGCTGATCGCGCTATGCCGACTGCTGCGCGCTTGCGACTACCCGCTGCCGTGAAGGAGGGCCACACGAATCCGACCCTTGAATTGCGATGCCGACCTGATTTCACCCTCTGAAGGCTTTCGTCCTGGAGTTTGATCCATACGACCCAACCGCGTGCGCGGCGACAAAATGCCTCGACCACTTGCACACGGCTCCCTTGACTACTGCGAAGCTCGCCAATGCCTGACGCAACCTCCGCACCCCCGAGCACGATCGAACTGCATGATGCGCTTGCGCGTGCGATCGCTCAGGTCAATACCGTGCTGCTTGGCAAGAAGCGCGAGATCCGGCTGGCATTCGTGTGCCTGCTGGCTGGCGGGCATCTGCTGATCGAGGATCTGCCCGGGGTCGGCAAGACCACCTTGGCCCATGCCTTGGCCGCCACGCTCGGGCTGCGTTTCCAGCGCGTGCAGTTCACCAGCGATCTGCTGCCCTCCGACATTATCGGCGTCAGCGTATACGAGCGCGAACGCGGTGGTTTCCGGTTTCATCCCGGCCCGTTGTTCACGCAATTGCTGCTGGCCGACGAAATCAATCGCGCCACGCCGAAGACCCAAAGCGCCCTGCTTGAGGCGATGGCCGAGGAACAGGTCACGGTGGACGGCGCCACCCATCGGTTGCCACTGCCTTTTTTCGTCGTCGCAACGCAGAACTCGGTGGATTTTGCCGGTACCTTTCCGTTGCCCGATTCGCAACTCGACCGGTTCATGCTGCGCATGAGCCTCGGTTATCCCGGTCGCGATGCCGAGCGCGTGATGCTGGGTTCAAGCGACCGCCGCGTGTTGCTCGAGTCGCTGACGCCGTGCCTGAAGCCCGAGCAGATACTCGCATTGCGCGGAATTTGTGGCGGCGTGCTCGCCAGCCCGGCCTTGATCGAATACGTTCAGGCACTGATGCAGGCCAGCCGAACCCATGCCGAAGTGGCCGTCGGTCTTTCGCCGCGCGCCGGGCTGGCGTTGCTCGCAGCAGCGCGCGCACACGCTTTGCTGGCCGGACGCCCGCACTGTGTTCCGGAAGACGTGCAAGCCGTGTTCGTGTGCGTCACGGGGCATCGCCTCACCTTGGGCGCCAATGCGCGCAGCGGGCGTGACGAACTGGCGCGGATGCTGCTCGAATCCACGCCGGTACGCTGATCGGCGCGCTCAGGCAGGTAGTCATGTCCGTTGCAGGGCTGCGCACGCGAATATTGCAATTGGCCGAACGCCGATTGCCGGCATTGACCCGCCTGCGCGAACCCGAGGCGTTGCCGCTTCGCCTCAATCGGCGCCGCATCTATGTGCTGCCGACACGTTTCGGCCTCGGTTTCGGCGTATTGCTGTTCGTGATGCTGCTGGGTGCGCTCAACTACGGAAACAACCCGGCATTCCTGTTGACCTGTTTTCTTGGCGCCGCCGCCTGGGCGAGCCTGTTTTTCGGCTTTCGCGCGATGAGCGGGCTTGCGATCACGCAGATGCGCGCGGATGAAGCGCACGTCGGTGACAGCGTGAAGATTCACATGACGTTTGCCGCAGGAGCACGTAACCGGCCTGGTCTGCGACTTCGATGCCGGGACCACGAAACGGCGTTTTCCGCACGTGCCTCCGATGACACGCCCATCTTGCTGGCGCTGCCGTGCAAGCAGCGTGGCTGGTTCCGTGCCGGGCGCCTGCGCATCTGGACCGACTACCCGCTCGGTTTGTTCCAATGCTGGAGCTGGGTCAATCCGGCGCTGGAATTCCTGATTTATCCGAAAGCCGAGCATCCTGCCCCACCGTTGCCGCCAGGCGCGGGCCGGGTGGGCGAACGAGCCAGCCTGGGCGACAGCGAGGATTACGCCGGCTTGCGCGACTATCGCTCGTCGGACCCGCCGCGGCTCATCGCCTGGAAGGCGTCGGCCCGCCATGAGACCTTGCTGGTGCGTGAGGTTGAGCGCCGAGCGGGCACCGCGCTGGTACTGGATTACGCCGCCCTTGGAGCGCTTGACCCAGAGGCACGCATCAGTCGTCTGACCGCGTGGGTGCTGGCCGCTGGCGCTGCGCAATGCAGCTACCTGCTACGCCTGCCCGGTCTCGACATCGGGCCGGATTCAGGCAGCCGGCATCGCAGCGACAGTCTGCGCGCCCTGGCCCTGTTCAAAGCGGACCGGACGCGATAAAGGCGCAATGGGCCCGCGCCTCAACCAGCGTCAGTTTGAATTATTGAGTGTTGCGTGCGGTGCGGCGATGCTGGCACACATTGCGCGGATGCCCTTGTGGCTGAGTCTCTCGGTGCTCCTGTTGTGGCCTTTGCGGGTGCTCACGCGTCGTCGTCGCGCCCAGGCCATGGGCCCCTGGCTGCGCCTGCCGCTGACGGGATTGCTGCTGATCGCGATCGTCGTCGACTACGGCAACGTGTTCGGGCGGGCGGCCGGCAGCGCGCTGGCGGTCGGGCTGCTTGCGCTGAAGTTGCTGGAAACCGAATACCCGCGCGATGCGCGTGTCGCCCTGGGTTTTGCCGCATTCGTGCTGATGAGTGCCCTGTTATTCACGCAGACCCTGCTGTTCACGCTGGCGCTGTGTCTCGCGCTGATCCTGCTGCTCGCTGCGCTGGTTGCGCTGCAGCCGGCGCCCGCGGATCCGGGGCACCGGCTGCGCAATGAGCTCCGCGTCGGCGCGGTGCTGCTCGCCGTCGGCGCACCGCTCGCCCTGATCGGTTTCGTGCTCGTGCCACGGTTGAGCACTCCGCTTTGGGGCGCACCCGGAGACGATGTCCTCGCGCGCACCGGTTTGAGCGACACCATGACGCCTGGTTCATTGAGCGATTTGCTCATCGACGATTCGCCTGCGATGCGTGTGCATTTCGATGGCGTCCCGCCGGCGCAGCCGCAGTTGTATTTCCGCGCAATCGTATTGTGGGATTTCGATGGAAGCACCTGGGCGCGCGGACGCAACCACTGGTATCTGCGCCCCGAGCCGGTCGAGTCCGCATCCGCCCCGATCGCGGCGACGGTAACGCTGGAGCCTACCGACCGGCATTGGCTGCCGGCTCTGGATTTGCCGATTGGCGGCCCGGATGCCACCCGTCTGAGTTCCGGGCACATGCTGGTCGCAACACGAAAAGTCGGCCAGGCACGCGAATATCGCACCACATCGGTGATGCGCTATGTGCTCGCGCCGACTCTCACTTCGGCCGAACGCGGGCGCGCGCTTGCACTACCGCAGGGTGTCGACCCCAAGGCCCGCGCGCTGGCTGCGCGCTGGCGCGCGGAGCGACATAGCGACGCGGGAGTCGTGCGCGCCGCGCTCGATTTGTTTCACGCACGTTTCACCTACACGCTGTCACCGCCATCGCTTGGCCAGGACTCGATCGATGATTTTCTGTTCACCACTCGCGCGGGATTTTGCGAACACTATGCTTCGGCTTTCACATTCCTGATGCGCGCCGCCGGCATTCCGGCGCGGGTGGTTACCGGTTACCAGGGGGGCTGGTGGAGCCAGACAGGCGGATATCTTCTGGTCCGCCAGTCCGATGCCCACGCGTGGTCCGAGATCTGGCTGGGCAAGCGTGGATGGGTGCGGGTCGATCCGACCGCAGCGGTCAGTCCCACGCGGGTGGATCTGGGAGCCGATGCCGCCAACGGCAACTCGGCCTGGTACCAGGCAAGCTGGTTGCGGACATTGCGCAATCAGGTCGATCTCGTCAATCGGCTATGGACCGAATCGATCGTTCAGTTCAACGCCTTGCGCCAGCAACACCTGCTGGTCCCGTTCGGCGGGGGAAAATTGCGCCAGCGCGATTTGCTGCTGGCATTGGCGGTGACTCTCGCGACGGTTCTGGCTTTGGCCACCCTATGGGCAATGCGTGGTGAAAAACACCCCGGCAACGATGCGCTTGATCGCGCGTGGCTGCGGCTGTGCCGGCGACTGGAGCGACGCGGCGTCCATTACAAAGCCAACGAAGGGCCGGCGACCTTTCTCGCGCGTCTGTGCTCGATCCTGCCGCAATCGTCGACGGCGTTGACCGAACTCGTGCAAACTTACATCGCATTGCGTTATGGCAGCAAACACCCTTCGGCACAACGCGTGCAGCGTTTTGCCGCTGCGGTGCGACGTCTTTCCGTTTGATCGGCATTCGATGCAGATCGACAGCTCGTGCGTGGCCGCAGCGACGCTCCTCGACGCAACCGGCGCAACGAATACCTGTTCGAACCCGTCCCATATGCGTGCACTCTCGAAAAACGCGCCGCTACCACCATCTTCTGTGAGAGAGTCTCCTTCCAGCCTGTGCGAGGCAAGTTATGCGCAAACTCATTTTGACGGTTCTTCTCGCCGGCACCCTTGGCTCGTGTGCAACCGTGCCGGTCCCGCTTCAGGGCAAGTTCAATGCAGTCGCACCCAACGACGTCGTCAAGTCCGAACACACCGGACAGCATGTTCGCTGGGGCGGTGAGATCATCAGCGTGAAACCGAAATCCGACCGGACCTGCTTCGAGATACTCGATCGCGAGCTCGGCGCCACTGCGCGCCCGCGCGAGCGCGCGGGCGATGCCAGCGGCGGACGTTTCATTGCCTGCCGCAGCGGATTCTATGATCCCGAACTGTTCCAGCGCGGACGCGAGGCAACCGTCGTCGGCCGCGTCACCGGTACCGAGACCGGCAAAGTCGGCGAATACGATTACACCTATCCGCTGGTCTCCGCCGACGCGATCTACTTGTGGCCGGAAAGACCCGTTTACCAGCGTTCCTATTACGATTCACCGTTTTTCTACGATCCGTATTGGGGCGGTCCTTACTGGGGCGGCCCATTCTGGGGTTACGGAACGTTTGGCTGGGGAGCGCCGGTCATTCTGGTGCCGCATGGCGGCCACCATCACGCATCGCCGTCCGGATCAGGGCATTGAGGCGCGTTCGAACGGCAGCGCACTGCTTCATCAGCCCCTTGCAAACTATCCCGGTGGCCACGACATCGGTCTGCCGGCAAGCAGATGCAGATGCAGGTGGAATACGGTCTGCCCCCCGTCGCGGTTGCAATTGAAGACACAGCGGTAGCCGGCGTCGGCGAAGTTCTGGGCTTTCGCGTAATGAGAGGCCGCGAGGACGAGTTTCCCGACCATGGCGGCATCGGTCTCGGTCAGATCGTTCAAGGTTGCTATCGTCCGCTTGGGGATGAACAGCACGTGCACTGGCGCTTGTGGCCTGACGTCGCGGAATGCGAGCACATCGTCATCCTCGTAGACGATATCGGCTGGAAGCTCGCGCCGGATGATCTTGCCAAATAGCGTTTCATTGTTGCGGTTCGCGGTCTCGCTCATGCCATTACTCCAAGGTCTGACGGCTGCCGAACGCATGCGCCAGCGTGCCGCGATCGATGAATTCCAGCTCGCCCCCGAGCGGTACACCGTGCGCAAGCCGGCTTGCGCGCAGATTGGCCGAACGCGCAAGTTGCGCCAGCAAGTGTGCGGTCGCCTCGCCTTCGACCGTCGGGTTGGTGGCGACGATGAGTTCGCGCACTTCCCCTTCGCCGAGGCGTTGGGCGAGCAAATCGAGCCCGAGCTCCTTCGGGCCCAGTCCGTCGAGCGGCGACAAACGGCCGAGCAGCACGAAATAGTGCCCTCGAAAGCCGGTCGCCTGCTCGATCGCGAACTGATCGACCGGCGTTTCGACCACGCACAGCAAGCTCCGGTCGCGCGCGCCGTTCGCGCACAACGCACACACCGCGTCCTCGCTGAAGGTGCGACAGCGGGTGCAGTTGCCGATGCGTTCCGCCGCCAGCGCGAGCCGATCGGCCAGATGGCGCGCTCCCGGACGATCGCGTTCGAGGATATGAAACGCCATGCGTTGCGCGGTTTTCGCGCCGACGCCGGGCAAGCAGCGCAACGCCTCGATAAGCTCGGCCAGGAGTGGAGAACCGGTCGACATGCCGCGCCTAGAACGGCATCTTGAATCCGGCCGGCAGATTCATGCCCGACGTCACCCCGCCCATGCGTTCCTCGGTAAGGGTGGCGATCTTGTTGACCGCATCATTGAACGCCGCCGCGATCAGGTCCTCGGCCATCTCGGCGTCGTCGGCGAAGGCTTGCCGATCGACGCTGACACGACGCACCTCGTGACGGCCATTCATGACCACCTCGACCAGGCCGCCGCCGGCTTCCCCGGTGACTTCCGCGGCGGCCAGTTCTTCCTGGGCGCGCTTCATTTCCTCCTGCATACGCTGGGCCTGTTGCATCAGCGTGGCAATCGATCCTTTCATGGCAATACTCGCTTACATATCGTGAGAAGTCTTCAAGCCGGTCCAATCCGTACGTGCATCATGGATCCACCGGGCGCACGGAACCTGGCAGTACGCGCGCATCGAACGTGTCGATCAACGATTGCACTGCCGGATCGTTGCGCAGCGCCTGTTCGGCCCGGTCGCGCCGCACCAGCGTCGCGCGATCACGTCGTTCGGCCGGCGTTTCGACCGCTGATCCTGCGCACTCGAACTTGACCCGGATCGTGCGTCCAAGGGCGCCGCCAAGGCTGCGCTCGAGTTGGGCGACCATGGGCGCCGCCGCCAGATGTTGCCGACTCGGCTTGAGCGCGAGTCGAACGATATTTCCTTCGATCGCGACAAGCGCGGAATTCTGTGCAAGCTGACCTATCGCCCCACGCAAACCGGCGCGTTCGATCAGAGCGGACCAGTTCTCGCCGCTGATTTCCTCATAGGCGACTGCGGGCTGTTGCAAGGACGCATTGGTGGCTTTTTCAGACGGTTCGTCAGACACTTCGTCGACTGGTGACGTCGTCGAGCGTGACGTTGCCGATGGCTCGGTCGGCGTCGGTTTCAAGGCGGGCGGAGGCGATGTGCGCGCCATGCGTTCGGACTGCGTATCCAGCGGCACAAACGCCAGCATCCGCAGCAGTGCCATCTCGAATCCGACCCGCGGAGTGGGCGCCAAGGGCAGATCTCGCCGGCCGGTCACGGCAAACTGATACCACACCTGTACATCTTCGGGGTCGAGACGACCAGCCAGCGCCACCAGCGATGCGTCCTCTTCATTGACCGTGGCGGCGACCAGCTGCAATAGCTGCACACGATGCAGCAGATCGGCCAGTTCGTCCAGCACCTGCGAGAAATCCGGCGCAAATTCGGCGATGCGCCCGATTTCGCCCAGCAGCGCGTCGCCGTCGCCCACGGCCAGCGCCTCGAGCAGCACCCGCACCTTGCCGCGCTCGACCGTGCCGAGCATCGCGTGTACATCGCCCGGCTCCAGCGCGCCGCCACCATGCGCGATGGCCTGATCGAGCAGCGAAAGCCCGTCGCGCAAAGAACCATCGGCCGCACGCGCCAGCATCTCGATCGCCACATCGTCGGCAACGATGTTTTCGGCACCGGCGATCGAACGCATCTGGCTCGAAATCTGTTCAACGGTCAAGCGCTTCAAGTTGAATTTGATGCAGCGCGACAACACCGTCACCGGCAGTTTCTGCGGGTCGGTTGTCGCGAGCAGGAATTTCACATGCGGCGGCGGTTCCTCCAGTGTTTTCAACAACGCGTTGAATGCGCTCTTCGACAACATGTGCACCTCGTCGATCAGGTACACCTTGTAACGGGCGCGTGTCGGAGCGTACTGCGCGTTGTCGATGAGTTCGCGCACATTGTCGATGCCGGTATTGCTGGCCGCATCGATTTCCAGCAGATCGATGAAGCGCCCGGCATCGATTTCCGTGCAGGCCCCGCATTCACCGCACGGTGTCGACGTAGGACCTTTTTCGCAATTGAGTGATTTGGCGAAGATGCGTGCGATCGTGGTCTTGCCGACACCGCGAGTACCGCTGAACAAGAACGCATGATGAATGCGATCGCCATCGAGTGCGTTGGAGAGGGCGCGCACCACGTGTCCCTGTCCGACCAGCTCGGAGAAGGTGCGGGGTCGCCATTTGCGCGCGAGTGCTTGATAGGACATCGGGAATTCCGTGAATCGGCTGTTGTTGATTGTGCCAACATATCGTCGCGCTGACCAAGTTGCGTGGGCATCGCTTGTGTGTCCCTGGCGCGCCTAGTATTCTCCGCGCGCCGCAGAATCCGAGCGGGCATCGCTTCCCACCGTTCCGGCAACGCCCTTCAGGCGCGATTCAATTCATCCGGAGAGGGTTGGGGCGTTTCAAGGAGCACGCCCGGACGTGCGAGCGGCTTATCCGACGCTTCGCGGCTTCGATCAATTCGTGCGGGAACGAATTTGGACAGATGACTGGGCCCGAGCGCAGCGCGTGGTGAGGCTCGTCGCGGCAATCGTGTGGAGAGGTGTCCGAGTGGTTGAAGGAGCACGCCTGGAAAGTGTGTAAGCGGCTTATCCCCGCTTCGCGGGTTCGAATCCCGCCCTCTCCGCCAATTTGTTGCGCAAAGCTATGATTACCATACATCTCTCTTGATTGCGCTCGCGGGCGCCTGCGTAATCCCCTACCCCCTGACGCAACTCGCATCGTCACTGGTGCGGTGTCGGTCTGAAACGCTATCTTGTGGCGTCGGCCCATGGCCATTCGGAACCCCGACCATGCTTACCCTGCTCTGTTCCGGCAACGTCAATGCAGTTGTTCCGGACATCCGCAAGCCGATTCCGGACAATGCCGTCTGGTATGACTTGAACTCCCCGACCGAGGAGGAAATCCGGCATGTCGAGAAAGCGACCGGGATATGCGTTCCGCCGCGCGACCAGATCAACCGTCTCGGCCTGTCCAATCGGAATCGGCTCGGCGCCGACGCGCTGCATCTGCACATGGCGCTTTATGCCGACGGCGACAGGATACCGGCATGCTCACCGCTGGGCCTGGTGCTGACGCAGCAGATTCTGGTAACCGTTCGCTTCGCCGCGTCCAAACCGGTCGATAGCGCGCCCACCGCACAAGGCTCCCGCGAGGGACCGGACGACGGAGTCGATGCATTCGTGACCCTGCTCGAAGCCGTTACCAACGACATCGCCGAACAAATGCAGGAAATTGCGACCGACATGGCGCACTTGTCCACGCGCGTTTTCATCGATGCACGCCTCAACGCGCAGGCTTTGCGCAGCCTGATCATGGACGTCGGCAGACTCGAACGACGCCTCACCCGCTACCGTACATCGCAACTCGGCATGGCGCGCATCCTCGACTTTGTCGATCAGCGTGCGCCGAAATGGATCGAGGCGGCTGCATTGCTGAAGTTGAAAATCGTCCACAACGACTTGCGTTCGCTCGACAAATTCGATGAGCAACTGACCGCCAAGCTGCAATTCCTGCTCGATGCGATTCTGGGTTTCATCAACACCGACCAGAACGACATTATCCGGGTGCTCACGGTCGCTTCAGTGGTCACCATCCCGCCGGTCATTCTCGCCGGAATATGGGGTATGAACTTCAGGCACATGCCGGATCTGGTTCCCGTCTGGGCCTACCCGATGGCGCTGTTTTCAATCGGCCTGAGCATCATCGTACCGCTGCTCTGGTTCTGGAAACTCGGATGGTTGTCGAAGCAATGATCCGCGTCGCGTGAAACGGGCGGGGCCGCTTGTGTCCGGGTGCGACGAAGACGGTAGCGCGGACGCATTCACGCTCGATCGGGTACACTGCACGGCGCACATCGGACTCTGCCTGTGCCACAGGCCGGCGTTTTTGCAATGTGCCGATCACGTCGCTCGGGGCGCTGATTTCCATGGCGGTCCCGTCGGTTCTCTCGCGACGATAGCCCGCAAACCCCGCCAGGTCCGGAAG
>JBAVZT010000023.1:0-3042 GCA_049588955.1 Rhodanobacteraceae bacterium
TGCTCGGCTACTTCCTGCCGTATCAGGGAACGAACTACGTCGCCTGGGGCATGATCGCGTTCGCGAGCCTCGCGGCGTACGAGCAGTATCAGACGCGACTGCGCGAGGACGAAGAAGCGCGCCGCAACTTCAATTTTGCGCAGGCCAAGCGATTCATCGTGCGTGAAGAGCGCAACTTCGTCGAAGTCGCCGACGGAACGTTCGGTATTCCTGCCATGCTCGCGCATTCGCATTCGGGACCGTGACGATGCGCGGCCATACTTTTGTCGGGATCGTGACGATGGCGCTGATCGTCGTGCTCGCCACGGCACGATTTGCCGTCGCCGATACGCTCGATCATGTCGTGTTCGACCAATATCCACCGTATTCGCGCAGTAGCGAACTCGTGCGGCGCCTGCTGAGTCCGCTCAATGCACGACGCGTGCGGCAGACGCTCGCAAGATCGGGCAAGGCGCTGCGCGAACAATTGATCGATCTCGCGCAGGAATCCTTCGCGATCCACATCCCGCCGGATGCGCCGGCAAACGGCTATGCCTTGCTGGTGTTCGTGCCGCCGTGGCGCGAGGCACGCGTGCCTTCGGACTGGATCGCGGCGCTCGACCGCCGCCATGTGGCCTTCGTCACGGCCTCGAATTCCGGCAACGACGCCGATGTCATGGATCGGCGCATTCCGCTCGCGCTGCTGGCTGCGGCCAACGCAGTGCATCGCTGGCGGATCGATCCGACGCACGTCTATGTCGGCGGATTTTCCGGTGGCGCGCGCGTCGCGCTGCGCATTGCGCTGGCGTGGCCGGACGTGTTCAACGGCGTTCTGCTCGACGCAGGCAGCGATGCGATCGGCAACGCGCAGATTCCGCTACCGCCTGCCGAACTTATGCTGCGGTTCCAGCAATCGACGCGCGTGGTCTATCTCACCGGCGCACTCGATGATTTCCATCGCACCACGGATGCGCGCAGCCGCGATTCGCTCAAGGAATGGTGCGCCTTCGATCTGCAAGTCGAGTCGATGCCGCGCGTCGGCCACGAACTCGCCGGCGCGGCAAGCTTCGGACATGCGCTCGATCTGCTGCTCGAGTCGCACGTGGAAACCGATCCGCAGGCGCTCGCCGACTGTCGCGCACGCGTAGACCGACAGCTCGATGCGCAGCTCGTCAAAGCGCGGCAACGGCTCGCGCACGGCGAGCGCGGCCAGGCGCGGGCTCTCGTCGAGCAGATCGACACGCGTTACGGCGGACTCGCGGCCCCGCGCACAATCGATCTTTTCACGAAGGTCTTCGGCGAGAAGGCGCACGGCCCTTGAGCACGGCCCGATGCGCGTGCCGACCGAGGCGCGTCGCATGCGCCGCGATCTCGTCGCGCAAACCCGTCGGCGAGAGGATTTCGAAATCGAACGAGACACGCGCGAGCTGGCGCGCGAACCAGCCGAGATCGTCGGTGCGGCTGCGCAGCAGCACACCGTCCGGCAGCGGCTCGAACAACCCGATCGCGGGCAGGAATTCGGCTTGCGCGCCCCCAAGATCGGTGTGCAGCACGACTTCGACCGCGATCGCGCGCGGCAGCGTCGCGATACCGCGGGTCACGCATTCGAGCGCGTCGAAACCGTCCGGTCGTGGAAACGACACATCTAGCGCATGCACGGCGCGTATGCGGTCGAGCCGGAACGAGCGCAGGTCCTTGCGCAGATGGCACCTGCCGACGACGTACCATGCGCCCGCGCGGAACGCGAGGCCGTACGGATCGAAGTCGCGTTCGCTGTCCGCGCCCTGCGCCGAGCGATAGGACAGATGCACGCGCTGCTGCGACTTGGCCGCGCCGGTCAAGGTCAGCATCGTCGCCGGACTGCCGTGTCCGAGCGTCGTGCGCGCGAGCTCGACCCGGACCGTTTCGTCGACCGCGCGCACGCGGCGCTTGAGCCTCTCGGGCATCACGCGCTCGAGCTTGGCCTGTGCGCTTTCGATCGCGCTCGCGGTTTCATGCATGCCGAGACTGCGCGCGGCGATCAGTCCCATCGACAGCGCGAGCCCTTCGTCGTCGGTGAACATCATCGGCGGCAGCTTGTACCCGGCGATCAGCAGGTACGCGCCGTGGCGCCCGCGCTCGGCCGTGATCGGAACGCCGATCTCCTCGAGCATCACGATGTAGCGACGCAGCGTGCGCACATCGACGTCGACGCGACGCGCAAGCTCGGGGCCGCTGATGCGGCCGTGACTTTGCAGCAGTTCGAGCACTGCGAGGACGCGTGTGGTCGGTCGGGGCATTGGGCGCAAGTGTAGCGACAAATCAGGCCATGATCTGTCCTGTTTAGGTCGTATCTTCACATCCGTCGCCGATTCCCCGGCGATGCCGATACGGAGTGCGATCCCGATGGTCCACCTGCGCGACCTGCTCGTCGGCATCATGTCGACGAGCACCCTGGCGGCTGCGGCCGCGACCGAAACGCGGCGAGCCGACCCGCTCGAAAGCGTGCGCCACCTCGGCCCGTTCGATGTGGTCGAGCTGCGCCGCTACGAAACCGCACCGGGCGAGCGCGAGCGCTTCGCACGTTATTTCGACGCATGGTTTCCGGATGCGTTCGAGCAACTCGGCTGCATCGTGTTCGGCCAGTTCGCCGACCGCAGCGGACCGACGCATTTCACCTGGCTGCGCGGTTTCCGCGACCTCAATGCGCGACCGATCGTGAGCGCCGCGTTCTACTATGGCCCGCTTTGGCGCGAACACCGCGTCAAGGTCAATGCGTTGCTGCCGGGCGCGAGCGACAACGTGCTGCTGCTGCGCCCGCTCACCCCCGACCGCGGAATCAGCGTGCTGCCCGCGGTCGATCCGGTGGACGAGACGCGCGGCGCCCAAGGCGTCGTCGTCGCGCACATCTTCCCGGTGAAGAAAGGCAGCGAGCAGGAGTTCGCGAAGGCGGCCGAGCCGACGTTCGCGGCCTATCGCGCGGCCGGTCTGCACGAAGCCGGTGTGCTCGTGACGCTTGATGTCGCGAACAATTTTCCGCAGTTGCCGATCCGCGACGACGGCCCGTGCCTGGTCTGGCTCGGC
>JBAVZT010000024.1:0-3848 GCA_049588955.1 Rhodanobacteraceae bacterium
CGGACAACGCGCGTGCGGCCTCCCTCGCCGCGGCGGCGTTGACGCCCACGCTCGAAAACACCAACTGGCAAGACTACGCCTCGACCTGGTTCACGCGCATCCGCGCGCTCCAGTTCGGCGGGCGCCTCGAGGACGCCGCGGGCGAGATCGAGCGCTTGCGCGTCTGGGTCGGGAAAACGACACAAGACGAGCGCCGCCAGTTGGATGTGTACGTGGTACTCGCCGAAGCTGACCAGGCTGCCGCCACGAGCGACGACGCCAAGGCATTGCCGCTCTACGCGGACGCAATGGTGCGTGCGGAGCGCTTGGGCATCCCCGAGGACATCGTTGTCGTTGGAGAGTCCTACGTCGAGACCCTGATCAAGGCCGGCCAGATCGAGCGGGCCAGCGCGATCGGAGGCCAGGTAGCGCGGTGGGCCGACCGGGACATGCGCGCGGCATGGACCCAGGTGCGCCTCTATCAGGCACTGCACAAGACCGAGGCCGCGCGCACTGCGCTCGATCGCGCCAACCTGCTCGCTGGCGAGCGCACGATTCCGGGCGACCTGACCGCTGCGACAGATGGGTTCCACTGAACCCACGAGGCCGGCTCCCGGATTTGGTCCAAGCGCCGATCGCGCTGGCGAGTCGGAGACAAATCTGGACGGACAACGGCTTGTACAAACCGGCTACAAGCTCCTTACACGCTCTCTATAAGCCTTTTACAAGCGCCAAGCCTCGCACTGGGCCAATTTGGCTCATCCGCTGCGTGCGGTCAATTACCCAAGTCCGGCCGGAGTGCTGGATCGAAATGACGGACCGACGGGCCCAAGGGCGGACCGCCGACCGGCCAGATCCCAACTTGGAGCAGATATGAAAGTTTCCGTCTTCCTCGGCCAGGCTGCGGCCGCCGCTCTGACCTTGCTGAGCGCGAGCGCGTCGACTCAGTCGCTGCCGCGCACCAGCCTCAACAGCTCGGACCAAGCCTACACGTTGGGTCCGGCACCCGCCCAACCGGCGACTCCCGCCGGCGACTGCGTGGCGGGCGAGCTCTGCCTGACGGTGACTCTCGCCCTGGACGATCCGGGCAATCCGAATCTTTGTGGTACGCAGGCGACGCTTGCGGTCAGCGTCGGCGATCAGGTCAACGTCTGCTACACGGTCGAGAACGATTCGGCCACGACGTTGAACTACCAGACGCTGAGCGACGATCACGTCGGAGCGCTCCTCACCAACGAGAACATCGCGATCGCACCGGGCGCGACCTATCAATACAATCGCACGATCACGGCCAGCACGAATCCGAATGGCGACACCGGCACATTCATCTCCACCTGGACCGCCACCGACGTCCTGCCCGGCTACCTGCCCGACGACGCGGCCGCGTATGCCTTCGTTGACATCAGCGCCAGCGGTACCGAAATCGATCTCGGCGACGACGGCGCAACATCGGTCGCGATGCCGTTCGCCTTCGCATTCTACGGATCGAGTGCGACGAACTTGTGCATCGGCAACAACGGCGAACTTCGTTTCGACGTCGCGAGTTGCTCGTCGTCTCCATATAACAACCAGCCTCTGCCGACGACGAGCCTCGACGATCCGGCGATCCTTCCGTACTGGGACGACATGCTGCCGAACGGCCCGATCTACTATGCGACCGTCGGCTCGGCGCCGGACCGGCAGTTCATCATCGAGTACAAGGACAAGTTCGCGTACGGCGACTCAGGCGATCCGACCGGACAGACCGGCGCCACATTCGAGACGATCCTCAACGAGACCGATGGCTCGATCGATTTTGAGTACCAGACGACGACGTTCGGCGGCGTCGCGTCGGGCTACGACAATGGCGTGTCCGCGACGGTTGGCCTGCAATCGAACAGCTCGTTAGCCAATCAATATTCGTACAACACGGCGAGCCTTTCGGACGGCCTCGCCATCCATTGGGCTCCGGTGGTCGCGATGACATACTCGTCCAGCGCCTCTGCGACGCTCGACGTCGGATCGCCGAACATCATCACGACGCCGAGCGCAGCGATCGGCTTCATGCCGAAGGTCCCGGCCGGAAGCGCGGGCACCAGCCCGCTGCTGATCGACAACACAGGCAACCGCGCTCTCGACTGGAGCTTGACGCCGCCCCCGCCGGACGCGCATTTTCCGAAGACGCCGCGCGCCGTCGCGCCGGTCGGGCTTCCCGGCGTGCCGACGGATGTCGTCGGTGGCTTCTCCCCGACGCTCGGCATGATGAAAGGCACGGTGCCGTCCGGCACGGCTGCGGTGCCTGTCTATGCGTCGGCGGTAAACGCGAACGGATCGGACTACGTCACCTTCGACGCGCTCGATCCCGGCAACTTCACCACGATCCTGCCCAATGATTCCACACTGTTCGCCTCCACGTTCGTGAACGACGACTTCAGCACCGAATACGGCGTCGACTATTTCCAGGGCAACCTCTACGCGGTCAACACACTCGACGGCAGCGCGACACTGATCGGCAACACCGGCCTCGTCAGCTGCTGCATCGTCGAGCCCGCGGGCATGCGCTGGGACCGGACGACCGACACGACCTATCTCGTCATCAGCGACTACAACCCGCGCACGAGCAAGCTGTACACGATCGACCTTGCGACCGCTGCGACGACGCTGGTCGGCCCGATCCCGGCACTGATCCGCGACATCGCGATCGACAGCAGTGGCTTGATGTACGGTGTCGACTCCGACGCCGACACTCTGGTCGCGATCGACAAGACGACCGGCGCGGCGCAGACGATCGGCTCGCTCGGCATCGACGCGGTGTTCGGCCAGGGCCTCGACTTCGATGCCGAGACCGGTGTGCTCTATCTCGCCAGCACGGACTTCGATACACCACGCATGTACACGGTCGATCCCGCGACCGGCGCGACCACGCTGATCGGAGTGATGGGCGGTGAGATCGACAGCATGGCGATCGCAAAGCCCGGAGCAATCTGCTCGACGCCGGCCGACACGCCGTGGCTCGGCTACGACATCGCTTCCGGTACGGTCCCGCCCGATCCCGCTCAGACGAACCCGGCAACGGTAAACGTCAGCTTCGATGCAACCGATCTTGCTCCGGGCTCGTATACCGCGAATCTTTGTATCTACAGCAACGATCCCGTGCACAGCCGCGTCGCGATCCCGGTGCAACTGACGGTCGGCGATGCGGTGCCCGACGACACGATCTTCGAGGACGGCTTCGACGGCGGCGGCTAGGCCGCGATCGCGCAGCCGACCGGGACCATCGATCTTCCTGATTGAGCGGGATCGGCAGAGTGACCGTTGTCGCGCCGGCAAACCGGCCGGGCCGATGTGCCGGCGCGGTTTCCGAATCGGCGTGACGGACTTGGCTGTGCGTCGTGGCGTTTCGATACGCTGCGTCGGCTGACCGTTCTCATTCGAGTTCCCAGTGCCGCACCGGATAGTCACGCGGCGAGTTGAGAATCGGCCGCTCAAAAAAAGGTCTTCCGTCATTCCACTTCGCTTCCAGTAGTGTTCGCTGAACGCCGATCCGCATCGGTGCCTGCATCGCAAACGTAGTGGGTTCGCCGCGCTGTCGCCCCGTGGTCGATGGGCGGCGCCTGCCGGCCTGTCGGGGTGCCGTACGCGGCAAAACCGTGCGCTGTCTGGGTTTGCGGTGCGTGGCGCCCACATCATGGTTGTTCGACGACACCTCAGATCTTGGGTGTCAGGAACACGCAGCCGCGCCAGTCTCCGAAATTTCCTACAAAAGGTCGCAGTGAACGGCTGCATCGCCCGGGATGGGAACATGCCAAACTGTCACCTTCGGTCGCTATCTTGCGTTTCAGAAGGTAGAGGACGTTGTCCGGGCATCGCAGTGCAACCGGCCCAGGGCG
>JBAVZT010000025.1:0-9152 GCA_049588955.1 Rhodanobacteraceae bacterium
CAACCACATCGTATGCCACAGCCACAATCGGTGCCGGTGCGGCCCGTTCCCCTCCAGCGTTCGGAGCCCCCATCGCGACGGGTGCAGGCACAACACGCCGCACCGGCACCGCAAGCGTCACAGCGGCGTGCCCCCCCCGCGCAACGACAGGCGCCGACGCGGCAAGCCCAGCCGCAGCGTCGCAAGGCGGACAACAAGGACAAGGACAAGAACGACAAGGATCGCGACGGCCACTGACGATCGTTCCGTCGAAACCACGGCGCACCGGCACTGCGCGCCGTGGTTTCCCCACATGGCTGCTCCCGTTCTGCCCCGCACCGCCGCTCCTTGCTTTCATGCACCCACAGAGCCGACGCCGTCTGTATTGAGGTATTCAGAGCATCCTTAGCCGAATGCCGCGGTCGCGGCTACAATTGCGGACATGCGGATTCTGTTGAACGGTGAAGCTTGCGAATGCGAAAGCGGAACAAGCGTGGCTGATTTGCTCGTGCGCGCCGGTCTTGCCGATCGCAAGGTCGCAGTGGAAATCAACCGCGTCATCGTCCCGCGCAGTCAGCACACCGCGCGCAAACTCGCCGACGACGACCGTGTCGAGATCGTCCAGGCGATCGGCGGGGGCTGAACCATGAACGCAATTGCGCGAATTCCCGATACGGCATCTGCTGATCCGCTGATCATCGCAGGCAAGTCCTACCGATCGCGATTGCTGACCGGCACCGGAAAGTACCGCGATCTCGACGAGACCCGCCGAGCGACCGACGCCGCCGGAGCCGAGATCGTGACGCTCGCGATTCGCCGCAGCAACATCGGCCAGGACCCGAACCAACCCAACCTGCTCGATGTACTTCCACCTTCACGCTTCACGATCCTGCCGAATACCGCGGGCTGCTACAGCGCCACCGACGCGGTGCGTACCTGCCAGCTCGCACGCGAGCTGCTCGACGGTGCGGCGCTGGTAAAACTCGAAGTGCTGGGCGACGAACGCACGCTGTTTCCGGATGTCGTCGAAACCCTGCGCGCGGCCGAGCAGCTTGTCGGAGACGGCTTCCAGGTGATGGTCTACACCTCCGACGATCCGATTCTCGCAAAACGCCTGGAGGCCATCGGCTGCATCGCGATCATGCCGCTGGCTGCGCCGATCGGATCCGGTCTTGGCGTACAGAACCGCTACAACCTCATCGAAATCGTCGAAAACGCCAAGGTGCCGGTACTGGTCGATGCCGGCGTCGGCACCGCATCGGATGCTGCCATTGCCATGGAACTCGGCTGTGACGGCGTGCTCATGAATTCAGCGATCGCCGGTGCGCGCGATCCGGTACTGATGGCGCACGCGATGAGGCTAGCCGTCGAAGCCGGCCGCGCGGCGTTCCGGGCCGGTCGCATCGCACGCAAACGCTATGCGTCCGCGTCGAGCCCGCTCGACGGGCTGATCGGCTGAACGCACGATGGAGCCGGCGCAAGAAAGCGGCGTCGCGACCGAATTCCCGCGCAAGATTCGCAGCTTCGTGCTCCGTCAGGGACGCATCACGTCCGCGCAAAAACGCGCGTTCGACCTGTACTGGAATCGCTACGGCATCGAATACCAGGGCCGGCCGCGTCATTTCGACGCGTCGTTTCATCGCAAGGCGCCGCTGGTGCTCGAAATCGGTTTCGGCAACGGCGAGGAACTGCTGCATGCGGCGCTGACCGAAGACAGGAACAATTTCCTCGGCATCGAGGTGCATCGCCCGGGTGTGGGCCGTGCGATGAATGCGCTGGCGGCTGCCGACGTCGGCAATGTCCGGCTTTATCACCACGACGCCGTGGAAGTTCTCGAACACGAGATAATGCCGGCCGCGCTCACCGGCGTGCGGGTCTATTTTCCGGATCCATGGCCGAAGAAGCGTCATCACAAACGTCGGTTGATCCAGCCGGATTTCGTCGCACTGCTGGCGTCGCGCGTGGCACCCGGCGGCACGCTGCATCTGGCCACCGACTGGCATGAGTATGCCGAGCACATGCGCTCCACGCTGGACAACTCGCCGGCCTGGCGCAACCCAGGCGGCCCGCGCGCGTTCTGCGAACAGTCGCCCCGGCGCATCCAGACGCATTTCGAACAACGCGGCGTCAGGCTCGGGCACCCGGTATGGGACCTCTTGTATGAACGCAGGTGAGTTCCGTCGACTCCGGCACGAACCATGCCCAGGATCGGGGAGGTATCGGTGGATCTGCTGATCACCCACGACATGATGCTGGTATTCGGATTGGTCGTGTTCACCGTCGCGATGCTGGTGTTCGAGTGGATTCGCGCCGACCTGGTGGCGCTGCTGGTGATCGTGGTGATCGGCATCACGCGATTGATGCCGGTCGAGCAACTTTTCAACGGTTTCGCGGGCAACGCGGTGATCTCGCTGATTGCGGTCATGGTCATGGGCGCGGGGCTGGATCGTACCGGCGTCCTCGGCAAGGCGGCCGCGTTCATCCTGCGCATCGCCGGTGGTGTCGAGGCGCGCGTATCGCTGCTGATCAACGCGATGGCCGGCAGCCTGTCGTCGGTCATCCAGAGTCAGGCGCTGGCCGCGCTGTTCATGCCGGTGACCAGCCGCGTCGCCGCGCGTACCGGGTTGCCGCTCAAGCGGCTGCTGCTGCCGATGGCCTGCGCAATCCTGTGCGGCACCAATATGACGATGATTTCGAATTCGCCGCTGATCCTTCTGAATGATCTGATTGCGAGCGCCAATCGCAACCTGCCACCTGGCGCCCAGACCATCGAACCGTTCAAGTTGTTTGCAGTCACCCCGATTGGTATTCCGCTGTTGCTTGTGGGGCTTGCCTATTTCGCCTTCTTGACGCGCCGCCTTTTGCCCGGCGACGAGGAAAAACAGAAGGTCACGCCGGGTCGCACGGAAACCTATTTTTCCGAAATGTACGGAATCGATGGCGAGGTGATCGAGTTGGTTGTGACCGCCGAAAGCCCGCTGGTCGGCATGAGCGTGGGTGAAGCCGAACAGTTGCAAGGTGCGCCGCTGATTCTCGCGCTGAAGACCGGAAACGAGGCGCGTCTGGCGCCGCCGGCCGACCAGATGATCTGGGTCGGCAGCGTGCTCGGAGTCCTCGGCGCGCGTGAAGCCGTGGCCGAATTTGCCGGCAATCAACTGTGCCGCATGCAACCGAGGCTGCGCAATTTCGGCGACATCTTCAACCCGACGCGAGCCGGCATTTCCGAGGTGGTGATTCCGCCCAACTCGCGCTGGGTCAAGCAGGCCATTGCGGATCTGGGGCTGCGCAAGCGCCTGGGCATCTCGGTACTCGCAATCAATCGCGGCGACCAGGTGTTTCGCGAGGACATCCGCAAGGTCGTGCTGAACGCAGGCGACACCTTGGTACTGCACAGCTTCTGGCGCGATCTTGCGCTTGCCGCCGAGTCGCGCGATTTCGTGGTGGTCACCGATTTCCCGCAGGCCGAGCAACGCCCGAGCAAGATCTGGCACGCGGTGATTTTTTTCGCGCTGGCGATGGGCCTTGGTCTGTTCACCGACCTCAAGCTCGCGGTGGCGATGATGACCGGCGCGGTAGGCATGCTCCTCGCCGGCGTGCTGAGCATGGAAGAAGCCTATGGCGCGATCAACTGGAAAACCATCTTCATTGTGGCGTGTCTGATTCCGCTCGGCTGGGCAATGGATTCCACCGGTGCCGCGGCATGGCTGTCGCAGGAACTCATGCGTTATCTCGGCGACCTGCCGCAATGGGCCTTGCAAGCGTGCGTCGCGATTCTGGCGCTGCTGTTCTCGCAGGTGATGTCGAACGTGGGTGCCGCCGTCATGATGGTGCCGATGGCGATCAATATCGCATTGGCCTCGGGTGGCAACCCCGCCGTGTACGCGCTGATCGTCGCGATGTCCACGTCCAACACCTTCCTGATTCCGAGCGCGAGCCCGGTACTGCTGGTGGTCGCCGGACCCGGCGGCTACCGCAGCAAGGATTTCCTGCGCATCGGGCTGCCGTTGACCCTGCTGCTGCTGGTCACCATGCTCATCGTGGTCAATCTGGTGTTCAACCACTAGGTGTGCTTTGCATCAACACAAACGCACACCGCCATCGACAATCTTGATCGATGCCGCCACCAGTCCGCTGCGGCACGGACCGGCGACACAGGCGCCGCTGTCGGTCGCATACGTCGCTCCGTGCACCGCGCAGACAATACGTCCGTGAGCAACGAGAAACTTGCCGGGTACGTAGTCCAGATTGCGCCCGGCATGCGGACACTCGTTGTGAAACGCGAATACGTTGGCGCCACGGCGCAGCAGGATCAGCTCGACCGGTTGCGCGTTATGGGTGACGCCGACGCCCAACGCACCCCCGTCGGGTATGTCCTGAAACCTGCACAAATAAGTGGATTCGTTCATGCGATCCTTCGGCACATGATCTTGTCGCAGGATTCAGGCACTGTGGCCCGGGTGGTATCCGGCGATATCGTCCCCACGTTTCGACTTGGCAAGCGCATTATTGCAGGCTTGCCGTCATAGCGAGGATTGATCATGCTGCACTGGACTCATCGTCCGCGTCCGCTCCATCCGCTTGCACGCCTGCTCGTCGGTGTGCTCGGCGCGATCGTGCTCGTGGTAGTGATCGCGTTCGGCATGTTCGCGGCCGTCGCCTTCCTTGTCGGTGGCGCCGTGCTGTTGCTGGTCAATGCATTGCGTGCGCCGCACACAACACGGCAACCTGGCGCGACACCGCCGACGCCACCCGGTGTCATCGAAGGCGAGTTCCGGGTCATACCGGACGCGCGCGAAAAACACACCTAGCCAGGGACCCTGGAAGGCGTCCGACAGCGCCTTTCGCACAAAACACGACTCCGCGGGCTACAACTCCCGCAATGCCGTCGTCACCGGCAACCGCGCGGCGCGCATGGCGGGATACAAGCCGCCGACAAACCCGATCGCGAGCGCCCACTTGAGCCCGTTCCACAACAGCGCCGGTGAAACCCGGAACTGGAACACCACCTGGCTGAAATTCGAGCCCAGCGTGGAGGCGGTGTAATTGTCAAAAATCAGCCAGGTAATCAGCCCCCCGAGCAGACCGCCGAGTAGCGCCAGCAGCATCGTCTCCAGCATGACCGATACGACCACGGGTGTTCCACGGAAACCCAAGGCGCGCAACGTCGCTATTTCGCGAGCGCGTGTCGCAACCGCGGCGAACATGGTGTTGAGGGCGCCGAAAATTGCGCCGATCGCCATGATCACGCCAATGGTGATGCCGACGACCCGGATCACCTTGGTCAGGTTTTCCGACTGTTTGTTGAAATATTCGCGCGTTGTGCTGGCATCGACCTTGAGTGTCGGATCCGCCATCAATGCCGCCTTGAATTGGTCGAACGCGGAGGGGCTGGTCAAGCGCACGGTGACCGATTGCGCGCTGGCGCCACGCCGGTATGCGGACGCCACCGATTTCGCATCGCCCCACAATTCGGAATCGTACGAATCGCCGGATGCAAACTCGCCAACTACGGTCCATTCCTGACCCGCAAGCCGCAGCTCCTTGCCGATATCGAGTCCGGCAAACTGGCGCTGCGCCCCCTGGCCGACGTCGAGCTCGCGCAGGCCCGGCTTGAACTTGCGTCCGGCGACGATTTTGACTTTCGGGCGCAATTGCCAGGCTTCGTCGCCAATGCCGCGAATCGGCACGTTGGAATCGGCGGTCGGATCGTCCTTTCTTGCAATGTTCGCGACAACGACGAGCTCCGCCGACGCGATGGGATCGCCTTTGGAATCCTTGGCGATGCCAGGCGCCTGTTCGATGTGATCGATGTTGTCGCGCGACAATCCCGAGTTCAGTTCCGCCTGCGAACCGCCGCGCAGCACGATCGCGGTTTCGTCGCTGCCGGTCTGTCGCAGCGTGGCACTGAACCCTTCACCCATTGCCAACAGCGCGACCAGAACACCGACCACGCCGGCGATGCCGAATACGATCACCGAAGATGAACCGAAACGCCCTTTCAACGTGCTCAGGCCCACGGCAGTCACGGAGGACGTCTGACGTCCGCTGCGTGTGAACGCGAGCCATAGCGCCAGCACGATCGCCAACGCGAGGATCACGAACCACGGCAGCAGTGTCCATACGATCAACCACACGACCGCTGTCGCGAACAGGCCCAAGCCGAACAGGAATCTTTTCATGGTGTGAGCTCCTCAGCGTCCGGCAAGCGCGTCGACGATTTTCAGCCGCATCGCGCGGATCGCGGGCAGCGCGCCGACCACGACGCCGATCACGATCATCAGCGCGATGCCTTCGATCCAGTTTGTCGTGCCTACCGGAGGCAACTGGATCATGCCTCCGCTCCCCTTGGTCAAAGCCGGCGCCACTATCGAGGCAAGCGCGATACCAAGCAAACCTCCGATGAGCAGTAACAGCACGGCTTCCGCCAGGACCAGTCCGAGGACGCTGCGGCTCGAAAAACCGATTGTTTTCAGGATGGCCAGCTCCGGAATGCGTTCACGCACCGCCTGCGCCATGGTGTTGCCGGTGAGCAGGATCAGGGTGAAGAACACGGCCGCCATGATCGCCACGACGATCAGTCCGATGTTGCCGAGCTGCTTGGCGAACGACGCATTGAACGCGTTTGCCGTCTGCGTCTTGGTTTCATGATCGGAGTTGGCCGAGATCGCATCGATTGCATGCGCGACACGATCGGCCTCATTCGTATCCTTGAGTTTGACCACGTACCAGCCGACATCCTGCCTTCCGAACGCATTGGCCTCGTAGAAGTACTTCCAGTGGAACAGGAACAACTGATCGAGATTGTTGGCGGCGCCCGGCGCCGTCGTGTAAATGCCGGCTATGTCGAACTGCCAGGTCTTGCTGCCGTCCTTCTGCGGAAAGATGGTCGATTGCAACGGAATCTTGTCGCCGATCTTCCAGTGATAACGCCGGGCGACGGACTCGCCGACCACGGCGCCGATGCGATCCTGCTCAAAGGCCTTGCGTTGTTCCGCAGGAAGCTGGATATCCGGATACAGATCCAGATACTCGGGCCCGACCGCAAAACTGAAAACGAAGTTCTTGGGATCCTGGTAGATGCCGCCGAACCAGTTGGCGTGATCCACGCGTTCGACTCCCGGCACCGCGGCGATGCGCGCCTGAAGGCTTTGCGGCAGTCCGGTAATAATCGAATAGTGCGAAGTGACCACCAGGCGCTCGGCACCGGAAAGGCTGTTGCTCCCGGACGTGAACGCCACGCGCACCGCATTGAGCAAACCGAACAGCAGGAATGCCGCGACGATGGATACCAGGGTCAGGATGGTGCGCGTCTTGCGGCGAAACAGCGCGGCCCAGACCAGATGCAGGTACTTCATGACAGCGCGGCCTGCTCGACCAGGGTGCCCTTGTCCAGATGCAGCGTGTGCGTGGCGTACTCGGCGGCCTTCGGATCGTGGGTAACCATGATGATGGTCTTGCCATGCTCCTTGTTGAGCCGCTGCAGCAATGTCAGCACTTCCTCGGCCGACGCGCGATCGAGATCGCCGGTGGGTTCATCGCACACCAGCAACGTGGGGTCGGAAACGATCGCGCGCGCGATCGCAACACGCTGCTGCTGGCCGCCGGACAACTCGCTCGGCTTGTGCGATGCGCGATCTTCGAGACCCACCAGTTGCAGCGCGACCGCCGCATTGCGTTTGCGTTGCGATGCGCCGAGCTTGGTCAGCAGCAGCGGCAACTCGACATTGCGCTGCGCCGATAGCATCGGCAGCAGGTTGTAGAATTGGAAGATGAAGCCGACATTGGACGCGCGCCAGCGCGCCAGCGCGCCTTCGCCAAGGGTATCGATACGTTTTCCGTCGACGCCGATGCTGCCGTCGCTCGGCGAATCGAGCCCGCCGATCAAGTTGAGCAGAGTCGTCTTGCCGGAACCCGACGGTCCCATGAGCGCGAGGAAATCGCCGCTCGCGATGTCGAGGTTCACGTGGTGCAGCACCTCGACCTTCTGCTTGCCGCGCTCGTACACCTTGCTGACGTTGCGGATTTCAACCAATGTGCCCATTGCCTCGGTCTCCGTAGGTATTGCCTGATCCTTCTCCCACGACGGGAGAGTGGCTTTCATTTCATTTCGCAGCATCCCTCAGAGCGACCCTTGCGTCATCGCTCAAATCCGGCGGTGGCTGCTCGACCACTTTCGTTCCTGCCGCGATGCCTTCGACCAGACGCAGGTCGCCGCGGGTCTGCCCCGGCGTCACCACCCGCGAATGCGCGCGATCGCCGTCGATGACAAACACGACCTGCTTGCCGTTGCGCACCACGATCGCCGATGCCGGCAGCAACACGCCCTTGGGTTGCTCGGCCGGTACTTTGGCCTTCTGCTCGAGAAACGACACGCGCACACCCATGTCCGGCAACACGCGCGCATCCTTCTGATCAAGCGCCACGCGCACCTTGACCGTCGCCTTGCTGCGATCCGCGGTTGGAATGATTGCGATCACATGCGCCGGAATGGTCCAGTTGGGATACGCATCGAGCACCGCCTCGGCCGGCTGCTTCGGCTGCACGCGATTGATATAGGCCTCGTTGACGTCGACCTCCACCTCCAGCGAATCCATGTCGACGATGGTGCCGATGCCGGTACGCGTGAAGCCGCCACCGGCCGACAGCGGCGAGACGATCTCGCCGACCTGCGCGGCCTTGGCGATGATCACCCCGGAAAATGGCGCGCGCACCGTGGTGTAGTCGAGCTGCACTTTGGCGCCTTGCACCTGCGCCTGCGCAAGCTGGACCTGGCGCTGCTGCGACTTGAGTTGCGAGGAAAACGTGGCAACCTGAGTACGCGCCTGCTCGACCGCCTGGCGCGATACGAGCTTGCGCGCAACCAGATTCTGCTGGCGCACCAGGTCGCGCCGGGCCTGATCGAGTTCGGCCTGGAACTGGCCCACCTGCGCGCGCGCGGACGCGAGCTGGGCATCGGCAAGCGCAAGATTGGCCTGCTGTGCGGTGTTTTCCAGATGTGCAAGCACCTGCCCCTCCTTGACGTGCTCCCCCTCTTCGATCAGCACATCGGTCAAGGTGCCGGTGATTTGCGCCGATACTGTCGCCTCGCGCCGCGCGGTCACGTAGCCGGTCGCCTGCAACACCGCACCCGCAGCGCCATCGCTCGCAGGCGCGATCGCAGTTGCCGCCTGCAC